>CALCDN010000201.1 GCA_937900755.1 uncultured Acetobacter sp.
GTCCAGCACCGTGGCTTTCCACGGGGCGGGCAGGCCCTTGAGCAGGTCGGCGTCTGCTGCGGCACTGGGGTCGGTCGGGCTGGGCATGCCAGCGGGGGCTCCGGTGGACGCGCCAGCAGGCGCTCCGGCGGCGGAACTGGCGGCCGCACCCGCCACCGCACCGGCTGCGGCCCCTGCGGCAAGCCCCTGGCTTTTGGGTAGAACACTCTGGCCGGCACGGGGCGCGTGTCCGCGCCGCGCCGCATCGGCCACGGTTGTCATGGCGGAGCAGGCCAGAAGCAGGGCAAGGGGAAGAAGGCAGCGTCTCATGCAAACGGATCTGCTGAAATACACGTCTCGTTAATCCTGAACGAACAATAGCCCTGCCGTGGGGCGGAACCCTGCTGCACACAAGGGAACAGATGCAGCAGAACTATGGCTGAGCGGCCCGCCCACCAGAGCGGAAAACAGGACCCCGTCAGTCATGCAGGACCAGAACGGACACTGCCGCCGTCGTGCACTCATGAATACCCTGAAGCGTCATGCGATAAAAAAACACCGAAGACCAACCCGATGCCCGGGTCGAGCCGGAATTGCCCGGCCCGGCCAGGACGATCAGGCCAGAAGGTTGATCAGGCTCGCCGAGCCGGAATGTTTGTTCTGGGAATTCCCCGAAGGCACGACCTGCCCCGATGCATCGAACTGCATGGAGGAGGAGGACCCGTCCTGGCTGGTGGAGGCGAGCTTGAGCGCGCTGGAGGCCACATGCTCGGGCTGGACCGAGCGGTGCGCAGCCTGGGCCGTATTGGCTGTGGCCGTACGCAGGCTCGAAGCAAGCTGGGCGGCAACCGTGGTATCTGCCATTTGATGGAACCTCTCGGGCATGCAGGAAAACAGGAAAGCCGGTATGCCGCACGGCGGGGCCGCATGCAAACCAGCAGAAAAAAAATCTTGCGCTCAGATTATGGGATGGCCATGCCTTAGCCAAGGTGTTTTTTGGAGTCTGGTCTTGCGCGACCCGTAACGCACCCCAAATACCCGACCAGCCCCCTGCGCCAACCCGCCAGATATGGCCGATGCACCGCAGTTCCTGGCTATTCCTGGCAAGCAAATGCCACGGAAGCAATAGACGGAAAAAAAACATGCGCCTGTTGTGTATCGGTGACAATTCAACTCATGGCGATCTTCGGCCATGCCACGGCCTGGCTGAGGCGGCGGTGGAGGGCGCGCTCTCCATGACCATGTCCGGCCCTGAAGGGGTGGTGGAAACCCTGCGCCGTTCGCAGTACGACATTGTGGTCATCCAGCAGGCCAGGCCCGACACGCGGCTGCTCCGGCACATGCGCAACAGCCGAATTCCCACCCCGGTCATGAGCAGCGGGCCCGCGCCCCCCCCCCCGGAGGTGGCCGAGGCCCTGTCCATTGGCGCGGATGACTGCGTGAGCGCGGCCATCGAGCCGGTGGAGCTGCTGGCCCGCCTGCGCGCCATTGTGCGCCGCACCGGCGGGCATGACAGCCTGAGCCTGCATGTGGGCCGCATGGTGGTGAGCGTGGACCGCAGGCAGGTCCGCATAGACGACCGCCCCCTGCCCCTGACCCCGCGTGAGTATGACGTGGTGGAACTGCTGACCCTGCGCAAGAACCAGGTGCTCAGCAAGGAGGCGCTGCTGGACAACCTGTACGCCGGGCAGGAGGAGCCACACGGCAAGATCATTGACGTGATGGTCTGCAAAATCCGCAAGAAACTCCGGGATTTTGGAATTGAAGACCCCTTTATAACCCAATGGGGCATTGGCTACAGGCTGAACGAGCAGGCGTTCATCCCCCTTGGCGCGCGCATGAACGCGCACAACGCCAGCACCTCCTCGGCCTCGCGCGAGACAAGTCTGCCGGTCACGCGCGGGATCAACGTCATTTCCCCCGCCACCAAGATGGACGTGCTGTAGACCGCAAAAGATTGGGGCCGCCAGCGCAAAAGCCGCTGGCCTTGCAAGGCCCGAATGGATTAGAGTAATCCCACGTTCCAGACCACTTCCGTGGCGGAGGGGGGCAAACCCCGCCATCCGCGCCAGACAGGGCTAACATGACCAGCGATCTCACCACACGCAGCCTCGATGCGCTCAACGCCTACGGGCAGACCCAGAAGACCATGCCGTCCGCAACAGATGAGCAGGGCACGGGGGCCACGGGTGGGGCCGATATTGTCTCGGGCTTTACCACGGCACTGGACACCGCGCTCAAGGGCGCCATACAGACCGGCAAGACAGCGGAAGCCCAGACCGCCACCGGCCTGTCGGGCAAGGGCAACATGAGCGATATCGCCACCTCGGTGGAAGAAGCCAAGCTGACGCTGCAAACCGTCACCACCGTGCGTGACCGTGTTGTCCAGGCCTATCAGGACGTCATGAAAATGTCGGTCTAAACCCCGGCCATGCACAATACAGTCGATATCCACGACATTCTGCGCCAGACCCTGTTTGTGGTGGTCAAGCTGGGGGCTCCCTCCCTGCTGGCCTCCCTGGTGGCGGGTGTCCTGATCTCGCTGTTCCAGGCCATGACGCAGGTTAGCGAGGCCACGCTGTCCTTTGTGCCAAAATTCGTGGCCGCCATGGCCGCCCTGCTGCTGACCGGCTCATACATGGCCTCCACCCTGAGCACTTACGCCCGCACCATTTTTGACCAGGTCATCATGGTTGGCGGGTCATGACCGGCCAGGCCCCCCGCCCCCCCGCAGCGCTGCGGGCATGACCGACTACCTGCTGTTCCCCGGCGGGTCCATACAGGTTCTGGCCGCCATGTTCCTGCTGGTGCTGTGCCGCGTAAGCGCGCTGGTGCTGGCCTCCCCCGGACTGGGGGAAAGCACCTCCCCCATGATGGTGCGCGCAGGCATTGCCCTGAGCATTACCGTTGCCATTCTGCCCATTGAGCATGACGCGCTCAGGGACGTGTCGGGACAGGCGCTGCACATGCCCGCCCACGCCATTGCCATTATCGTGGGCGAACTGCTGTATGGTGTCTTCATTGGCTGGCTGGCGCGGCTGATCTCGCTCGCCCTGGGCATTTCCATGCAGTTCGTGGCCATTTTTACCGGACTGGCCAGCGTGCTCCAGCCCGACCCCGACCTGGGTGCGAGCAGTACGGCCATCAGCCATATGGCGGCGTTTTTTGTTCCCGTCATTTTCCTGTCATCGGGCCTGTACGCCCTGCCGCTGGCCGCGATCACCGGCTCCTACACCGTATTCCCCCCCGGCCACATGCCCATGACGGGGGACATGGCGCGCAGCGTGACGCAGGTTACGTCCCAGACCTTTATGCTGGCCTTCCAGCTTTCCGCCCCATTTGTGCTGATCGGCACATTGTGGCCTGCCATGCTGGGGGTGCTCAACCGGCTCATGCCCGCCATCCAGGTCTATTCCATGGCCATGCCCGCGCAGTTGCTGGGGGGAGTGCTGCTGCTGGCCATTCTCATCCAGGTTATTACCGGAGTGTGGCAGGAGCGCGCGAGCGACCTGCTGCTTGGCCTGCCCGGCATCAACGCGGGCACGGTACACCCCTAGGAGCCGGAGCACATGGCCGACGACAGCGAAAAGAGCCAAGCCCCAACCGGAAAACGCCTTGAAACCGCGCGCGACGAAGGCAACATCGCCCAATCGCGCGAAGTGCAGCTTCTGGTTGTCCTGAGCGCCTTCCTCATTGTTTTCACCACCACCACCGGCATGTCCGCCTACCAGTTCACCAGGCACATGCGCGGGCTTATGGCGCATTTTGACAGTATTCCCTTTGACCGGGCTTCCCTTTACCGCGCCTCCGTGCAGGCCGTACTGGAAGGGGCCTGGCTTGCCGCCCCGCTGGTGGGGACGGGCGTGCTGGTCACGCTGGGCTTTGGCCTGCTGCAAAGCGGGTTCCTGTTCCGCCCCACCGCCATCATGCCCGACATCAGCCGGCTTTCCCCCGCCAAGGGGGTCTCGCGCCTGTTCAGCAAGAACAACCTGATCGAAACCGCCAAGGGGCTTGTCAAACTCTCGGTTTTTGGCGGCGTCCTGTATGGCGTGGCCAAGGAAACCCTGCGCGTGGCCCCCGTGTCCGAGCGGTGGAGTGTGTACCACCTGACCCAGGAACTGATCTCCTGGTTTGTGTACGCAACGCTTGTCATACTGATGGTGCAGGCCGTCATTGCCGTGCTCGATGATGTGTGGACCCGCTGGCACCGGCTGCAAAAGCTGCGCATGAGCTTTCAGGACGTCAAGGACGAAGCCAAGGACATGGACGGCGACCCCAAGGTCAAGGCCCGCCAGCGGCAGATCCGCATGACCCGCCGCCGCCGCATGGTTCAGGCGACCCGGGAAGCCACGGTAGTCGTGACCAACCCGACCCACTACGCCGTGGCCTTGCAATATGAGAACGGGGTGAACAGCGCGCCCAAGATTGTCGCCAAAGGCACGGATGAACTGGCCGCGCGCA
>CALCDN010000202.1 GCA_937900755.1 uncultured Acetobacter sp.
AAAGGATGCGCCCTCCCCCCCGGCCTGCAACGCCATGGCATGGACCCCCGCCCCCGTGCTGAGCAGATGCAGGCCTCCGGGGTTTATGCACTCGGCACAAAACCCCGCAACACCTGTCCGCAACGTGCCTGCATGCAGCCATGTGACAATGTCTACGTTTGCTTCTGGTCCCAGCGTATAAGAGCTGTCAGGCGGCATGTGGCCCAGATTGATCGCCCTTAGCCGCCCCTCGTGTTCATACTGGGGGGCCTCATAATCCGCGAAGGCAAAGTGGCAACGCAGCAGCAGGGTATCGGAATGGGCCTGACCCAGGGTGTCCGCTCGCCTGATTATCATCATGGGGCTTCCTTACGCATGCCGTTTTCCCTCCGGGGGATCAGGGTACAGGGTTTCCCACCCGCCACCAATGGCACGGTAAAGATGGGTGACAGAACCCGCCACATGCGCCGTAGCCTCCACCAGCGCACTTTGCGAGGCAAGCAGGGCGTTTTGTACACTCAGCACATTCAAAAAATCCGATGCCCCCTGCGTGTACTGGGCTTTGGCCACGGTTAGGGCTATTTCGTTCTCCTGCACGGCCAGAACCAGTTCATCACGCCTTTTCTGTGCCGCGGTAAAATCGGCCATAGCGTCATCAATTTCCTGCCATGCCTTGAGCACGGTGCGCTGGAACAGCACCGATGCCTCCTGCTGCTGCGCCTTGCGCAGGTGGAGTTGGCCTGTCAGGCGTCCCCCTTCAAAAATTGGCAATGTGGCCGTCGGCCCAAACCCATACTGGCGGGACGCCCACGAACCAAGGCCGCTGAACTGGAGCGCCTGCACATCCAGACTGCCAGAAAGCGTAATGCGGGGGAAAAAATCTGCAATGGCCACGCCAATACTGGCCGTGGCCGCATGCAACCGATCCGCCGCCATACGAATATCTGGCCGCCGCTGCGCCAGTTCCGATGGCAGGCCCACAGGCACAAGGGCTGGCACGGGGGGTATATCGCGCGGCTGCCCCAGTTCCACGTCAAGGGCGCCGGGTTCGCGCGCGACCAGAAAGCTCAGGCTGTTCAACAGATGCGTACTCTGTGCCCGCAGGGGGGCAGCACGGGATTGGAACATATGCAACTGGCCCGTCGCCTCCGCCACATCCAGCCGGGTTGCCGCCCCCTGCTCCAGCCGCATTGTGGTTAGCTGCACACTCTGCTGCGCAATGGCGATGTTATGGTCCAGAATATTGATCTGCGCCTGCGTTGCCCGCAAATCTATGTAGGTCTGCGCGGTTTCCGCCATAAGGGAGACCAGAATATCGCGCCGGAACTCTTCGGTGGCCTGTACGGCGGCTGTCGCGGCCTCCACCTGCCTGCGCACGTGCCCCCACAGGTCCACCTCCCATGATGCATTCATGCCATATTGCGGCAGGTTGAAGGACGGGTTGCCAACGCTACCAGGCAGGGCGGCCGGGCCAAACCCCTGGGTGCCGCTTGCAATGCTTCCGGCTCCGGGCTGCTCCATGCTCCCCATCAACCCCAGAATACCGTTGCTGCTCGCCCGCTCCCGCGCGTACGAGGCATTGGCTTCCATGTGGGGGAGTTGTGCCGCACTGGCAATGCGCCGCTCCGCCCGACTTTGCATCAGCCGCAGGCTGGCGGCCTGCAGGTCCAGGTTGGAAGCTGCAACCTCCTGCTCCAGCCGGGTTAACACCGGGTCGTGGAACAGGGTCCACCATGCGGGCTCGGTTGAGGCCGTGCTCACCCGGCTTTGTGCCGGAGGCTGAGTGGCCCGCCACGTCGTGGGCGCCTTGACCTGGGGCTTGTGGTAATCCGGCCCCACGGTGCACCCGGCAAGAGCAAGGAGTGCAAGGCCGACAAGAGGGGTGTGCCTCATACCATTACTGCCAGACATAGCGTGCATCATTGGCATGCGAACCTTCCGGTTTGGAGGCTGTGTCAACACTTGCTTCCACGGACATGCCAACCCTGACCCTGGCCGCCATGGGCTGGCCTGGATCAAATGTCAGCTTGACCGGAATACGCTGGACCACCTTGGTAAAGTTGCCCGTAGCGTTGTCTGGCTGAATGGGCGCAAACGCCACACCCGTGGCCGGGGCCAGTGAATCCACATGCGCCTTGAGCGGGTGGCCAGGAAACGTATCCACCCACACGGTTGCGCGCTGGCCGGACTGCACGTGGGTCAACTGCGTTTCCTGAAAATTGGCCAGCACATAGGCAGCCTGCGTGGGCACCACAGCCAGGATACCCGTGCCCGGATGCACATAGGCCCCGACACGCACGCCGCGCTCGCCCACCACACCATCCACCGGAGCGGGAATGGAACAGTAGGAAAGGTTGAGTTCGGCCTGCCTGGCGTCCCCCTGCGCATGTAACAGGACCCCTTTGGCGCGTTCCAACTGTGCCTGAAGCACCGCGACCTGCCTTATCGCCGCATCCACGCCCGCCTGATCGCGGGCTATGGCGGCCTGTGCCTCTTTTTCACGCGCCTCAGAGGACTGCTTCTGTTCAATGGTGCCCGCCCCACCGGATGAGAGGTTGCGGTAACGGGTTGTATTCTGGCGCGCGAACAAAAGGTCCGCCTGGTCAGCCATGACCGCTGCACGGGCCTGGGCTATAAGGGCGTCCTGGCGGGTCAGTTCCGCACTCAGGTTCGCCACGTCCCCCTGTGCCGCAAGCACATTCCCCTTGGCTACGTCCAGTGCGGCGCGGTAGTCGTCGTCCTCAATATGCGCCAGTTCCTCGCCTGCGTTTACACGCTCGTTATCCTGCGCGATCACACGGTCTATACGCCCGGCCACCTTGGGGGCCACGGTGGTAAAATCCGCGGTTACGTAAGCGTCATTCGTGTACTGGTTGACACCATCACCATTGACCAGCCGCGCGCCCCCCCATGCGACAAGGGCAAGCACGCCTGCGGCGCATCCGGCATAAAGCAGAGGTTTTTTGTAAATCATGGTCTGTTGTTCCGGTTTAACGGGCAGGAGTGTTGGGCGAAGGGGCTCGGGGTGGATACACACGGTGCGGCAGAACAAGATTCATCACGGCGTAGCCAAGGCAGACCCAGATCAGCACGTAGTAAATGTCGTTCAGCGCGAGGACGAGGGACTGCTCATGCACAAACGTATGAAAGACCTGAAGCCCGTTCCATGCGACATGCGCGCCATCGGGTGATGAGCCTGCAAGCTGCTGGTCAATGGGGTTACCCATTCCCTGCAAGGCAAGCTGGTGTGTGCCGTGGTGGTCCAGCAGCATGGTGGAATGGTATTGCTCCCGCCTGCGGGTGGCAGCTGAAAACAGGGCAAACGCCACGGCGTTGGCCAGCCCTTTGAGCATGTTGACCATACCCGAAATAAACGGGCCATCCGCAGGCCCCATGGCCATTGTCGCCAGCATGAGTGTTGGAATAACGGTCATGGGCTGGCCAAAGACCTGCAATATCTGGAGCAGGTAAAAATTATCCCGGACCCAGTCCACCGTAAGCCATGTGCCCAGCCAGGCGGAGGCGGCAAGGCACAGCATGCCCCCCGCCAGCACAAAGCGGCAGTCCACCTTGCGGTTGTTGCAGATCCAGGCGATCAGGGGCAGCATGACCAGCTGCGGCAAGGCCACCACCAACGATACGGGGGCCGCCTGTATGGGTCTGTAACCCCGCACCGCCTCCAGATATGTTGCGGGAATTTCCCCCATAATGGAGCAGATGGCCAGAATACCCACCAGGGACAGCAAGGACGCCTGAATGTTGCGCGAACTCCAGTACTGGATCCTGAAATACGGGCTGGGGTGAAAAGCCTCGTTAATGACAAAAACAATAAAGGCGGCCCCACCCCAGAAAGCCAGATTGGTGATTACGGGGGAGCGGAACCAGTCCAGCCGGTCCCCCTGATACAGCACGATCACCAGCGAGCAGATGGCAGGCAGCCCCACAAGGATACCGAACCAGTTGAACTTCTCAAACCGTTCAAAATGCATGGGGTCACGCGGCAGGCCATAGGCCATCATGGCGATGGCAAGGGCCGCGGTTGGTATGATCTCCCAGTACAGCCAGTGCCAGCCGACATGTTCAAACCAGAACGCCTCCAGCGGCAGGCCAAGATTCGGGCCAAAGGTGGCGCTCATGGCGTACCCGCCAATGCCAAAAACGCGAATCTGGGGGGGCAGGTATTTGAGCATGACGGTCATGAGCACCGGAGGCAGGCACCCCCCCGCCAGCCCCTGAAAGGCCCGCAGGATACAAAGGGAGACAACATCGGGCATGAACGGCGCGGGAATGGACAGCAACGCCAGGACCGCAGTGATGAAAATGGAAAACCGGTAGATCGAGAACGTCATGTAGAACCACGGCGTAAACGCCATGGCGGCAATGTTGAACGCCTCGTAAATGGCAATAACCCACGTGCCTTCATCATGGCCTATATGCATGGCTCCCCGAATGTCGGACAGGCCGATTTCGGTCACATGTTCATTAAAACCCGCAACATGCACGGCAAGCAGCATGCCAAGGCAGCCAACAACCGTGCGCAGGCCGAATGGCGGAATATAGGAGGGCCGCGGAGGTGACGCATGAATAATCGGCTCACCCGCCGCCAGTGCTGGAGCGGCATTTGTCATGCATCGCATGTTCACGATCAGCGGGCAGGAAACAACCCCCATTCACCGTAACCAACGATTCCACTTTTCGGAATGATAAATGGTGGTGTCTGCGCCAGATAAAGTCTATTTTTGCAACCATGAGAGGCTACGACCTAGATCTGCTGCGGTTCCTCCAGGTCCTTATCGAGGAGGAAAGCGTCTCGCTCGCAGCACGGCGGCTTAAGGTGAGCGAGCCAGCCATGAGCCGCCACCTGGCCAAATTGCGCGTGGCTTTTGCAGACCCAATTCTGGTCCAGTCGGGCCGCAGAATGAGTGCTTCGGCCTTTGCCGCGGGTATTCTGGACCGGGTGCAGGAACTGGTGCGGGCAGCGGACAGCCTGATAGAAAC
>CALCDN010000203.1 GCA_937900755.1 uncultured Acetobacter sp.
GCTATACATGGAACATGCTGGCTCTTACGCGCACGGTGGCGTTTGCGGGGTTTGGCAATACCCTGTCGAGCCATTACAATGGCGGCACGGCGCAGGGGTTTGGTGAACTGGGCTACCGCTTCCATGCGCGTGGGGTTCTGCTGGAGCCATTTGGCAATGTGGCGTACGTCAATCAGGGGACCAGCCATTTCCGCGAACACGGTGGGGTGGCGGCGCTCCTTGGCAAGGCCACGGATGCCGGGGTTGCGTTGACCACCTTCGGGGTGCGGGCCTCATCCTCATTTCGGGCGTATGGGATGTGGGTGACCCCCCATGCCATGCTGGGTTACCGCCATACTTTCGGGCAGAGGGTCGCCACCACGCATGAGACCTTTGCCATCGGATCGGGGGCCTATAGCATGGATGTCGCGGGTATTGCGCTCAGCCCTGACGTGGCGGTCATGGATGCGGGGCTGGGCATGGCACTGACGGACAGGGTGGAGATCGGTCTGTCCTACATGGGGCAGTATGGCGGTCTGTTTACCAGCAACGGCGCGCATGGGCGTGTGACATTCCGCTTTTAAAACGGTTTGTACTGGTGTGCGCCATGGGCAAGGCCAGGCGGATTACGGCTGGCGCGCAGCCAAGGTAAAACTGGCATAACACTTTAGTTTTGCCTGTATGGGTAAAAATATCAACACATGAATGGCGTGCCCGTTTTGCCTGATGCAGGGCCAAGGGGCTGTCATCAGGTGGAAACTGCTCTTTTTTATGGAATGGCCGCACTTTCAAGGGAGTTATTCCGCTTTATCACCCCTCTCGGCCCGGACACTGGTTTATGTAAAGGAGCAGACCGTCTGTTTGGTTGTCGCAAGGATGTCCTGGGTCTTATGGTCCCGGTCCGGGTTGTGACGATTTTGGAGTAAGTTTTTGTGACGCAGGAAAGACGCTCTTTGTTTGCGGGGTCATGGCGGGCATCGCCTCATGCCATCAGGTTGAACCAGTCCATGAGTCTGATGCGTCGTGATGTGCTGCTTTCAGGCATTGGCGCTCTGGCGGCATGGGGTGGGGCCAGTGCGGAGCCCGCGTTGGGGGGGAGCGCTCCCCCCGTTCCGGCGGTGGACCCGGGCCTTGCCCGGTTCATGGCTGTCTCCCATTGCCTGACGGACCGTACCGAACTGGACACGGCGGTGGGGGCGGCCCTGTACGCGGGCATGGTAGAGGCCACGCCCGAGCGCCGTGCGCAGGTTGCGGCCTTGTATGACCTGCAGGAAAAACATAGGCTGATTACTGCTTCCGAGCTGGCGAAGGCCGGGGAAAAAGCCGATAAATCCTTAAAAGATGCGATTCATGACATCATGATCGGCTGGTACCGTGGTGTTGCGGGGGGCAAGGTTGTCGTGTACCGCACCGCCCTGATGTTCGATATTACCAAGGATGCGATCTACCCCAAGACCTACGCTGCGGGGGGGCCATTCTACTGGACCACAAAACCGCCCGAGGTCGCGCGTCCGACCGGCTTGCCCGCTCTTTCGCCCTCGCCGTTTGTCGTGGAACCCACCTGAAGAACTGAAGCAGTCCAACCCATGCCTTCTGACCAGAATCTTTCCGCTGATGTTGTTATTGTCGGGTCCGGCGTTGCCGGGAGTTCCATCGCCAACGAACTGGTGCGTGCCGGACTCTCTGTAATTGTTCTTGAGGCGGGTCCACGTGTGGACCGGCAGCATTTTGTTGAAAACTTTCGCAATCTCGAGAACAAGCCCTCCTATCAGGGGCCTTTTCCCAGCACGCCGTGGGCGCCCCATCCGCCCAACCAGATGTCTCCCAACAAATACCTCCACACCACCGGCCCGGATGCGGAAGCCTACCAGCAGGCCTACCTGCGGCTTATGGGCGGCACAACGTGGCACTGGGCGGGGTGTGCGTGGCGGTACCTGCCATCGGATTTTGAGCTGAAAACCCGGTACGGACAGGGGCGGGACTGGGCCTTGACCTATGATGATCTGGAGCCTTTTTACTACCAGGCCGAGGTGATGATGGGGGTCTGCGGCCCGGACCCGAGCGTGGAGGACCTGGGGTCCCCGCGCAGGCAGCCTTACCCCATGGAGGCTCTGCCCCTGTCCTATGCGGGGGAGGAATTCCGCAAGCTGATTACCGAAAAAACACCGTGGCGTATCGTGCACGAGCCACAGGCGCGCAACACGCGCCCCTATGATGGGCGGCCGACCTGCGAGGGGCATAATAACTGCATGCCCATCTGCCCGATCGGGGCCATGTATAACGGCAGCTACTCCGTCTACCATGCGGAGGCCGCGGGGGCGCAGTTCATCCCCAATGCGGTGGTCTACAGAATTGAGCGGGATGCTGCGAATAAAAAGGTCACGGCGGTCCATTATTACGACCCGGACAAGGGGTCGCACCGTGTGAGCGGCAAATACTTTGTTATCGCGGCCCATTGTATTGAAACCGCCAAGCTCCTGCTCCTGTCCGCCGATGAGCAGAGCCCCGACGGGGTCGCCAACAGTTCAGGCCATGTCGGCCGGAACATGATGGACCATACCGGGGTGCAGGTAACGTTTATCAGCGGGGACAAGGCGCTCTGGCCGGGGCGTGGACCGCTGGAAACCAACGTGATCGACAATTTCCGCGACGGGACATGGCGGAACGAGCGCGGGGCCTACCTTGTGCATATGGTGGATGACAACCAGGTCGATTTTGCAACCCAGCTTGCCATTTCCAAAGGTTATGTCGGCCGGGAACTGGAAGAGCAGATCCGGTATCTGGCGTCGCACACGGTGCGCCTGTTCAGCCATAACGAAGCCCTGCCCGATCCTGAAAACCGCCTGACCCTGAGCAAGACGGAAAAGGACGCGCTGGGTATTCCGCACCCGCAGGTCTATTACAAGCTGCCGCAATACACCGTGCGCAGTTGTGACCATACGCGCAGTGTGTTCAAGCAGCTGATCCATCTGATGCACGGCACGGACGAGGAATGGACACCGGGTTACTTCCCGCAGGATCATCCCTCCGGCAGCACCATCATGGGGGTGGACCCCAGGGACTCCGTGGTGGACGGACATTGCCGCACGCATGACCACGAAAACCTGTTTATTGCCAGTTCATCTGTCTTTTCGACCGTGGGAACGGGGAATATCACCCTGACCGTGGCCGCCATTGCGCTACGTGTTGCCGATACGTTGAAAAAAGAACTGCTCCATGGCTGATATCAAACATATTTTCTGGTCCCTGCTGCTCGGGGGGGCTGTGCTGGGTGGGTTGCCCATCGCCTCCGCCCATGCCGAGGATGACGAGCAGGCCCTCATGGCCCGTGGCGCGTATCTGGCCACGGCGGGGGACTGCGTGGCGTGCCATACGCGCCCTGGCGGCAAGCCGTTCGCCGGAGGGCTGGAAATTGCCACCCCCAAGGGCGCGGTCATTTCCACCAACATCACCCCGGACCCACAGAACGGCATTGGCGCATACACGCTCGATGACTTTGAAAAAGCCCTGCGTCGCGGCCTGCGCAAGGATGGCGCCTATCTTTACCCTGTCATGCCCTATGTGTCCTATGCCGGGCTGACGGACCAGGATGTCAGGGCGTTGTACACGTGGTTCATGCATGGTGTGCAGCCGGTTGCGGAAAAGGTGCCGGAAACGCAGATAGGGTTCCCGGGCAATATCCGCATGTCCATGATGGCGTGGAACATGCTGGCGGAGAGTGAAAAGCCCGAAACGGGGGATTCCTCAACCTATGACAAGCTCCGCCGTGGCCACTATCTGGCGACAGCCCTTGAGCATTGCGGCACCTGCCATACGCCTCGCAACTTCATGCTGGTGGAACAGCAGGACCAGTATCTGGCGGGAAGCCAGTTGAATGGCTGGTTCGCGCCCAACATTACCCCCAGCAATACGGGCGGCATAGGGGACTGGAGCGAGGATGACCTGGTGGCCTACCTGAAGACAGGCCATGCCAAGGGGCGCAGTCAGGCGGCTGGTCCCATGGGCGAGGCTGTGGAACACAGCACAAGCCACCTGAGCGATGAGGACCTGCACGCCCTGGCGGCCTTTATCAAACAGGTACCCGCCCATGATGACGACATGGAACATCAGGCGCGGGACAGTTTTGGCACGGCCACCCAGGAGCCGGACCTGCGCTCGGGCGTGGTGCACCGGGTGGATGACCTGAACGAACTGGACGGACCAGCGCTATACGATGCAAATTGCGCGGCCTGCCATGGCGCAAATGGCGCGGGGACCGCAGACCAGTATGTGCCTTCGCTGTACACCAACTCCGTTGTGGGGTCGGGTCGGACGGATAATCTGGTCATGACCATTCTTGAAGGGGTCAACCGTACCACGCCATCGGGGCATGTCAGCATGCCCTCTTTTGGCAGCCATTCCGATGTCCAGCGCCTGAGTGATGAAGAGATTGCCAGGCTGGTCAACTACCTGACCATTCGGTTTGGAAGCGGCGATCATCACCTTACAGCAGAGCAGGTCGGGGTCATGCGGCAGCCGCCTCCCGTGCCTGCCGTGGCCCCTGCGGCCCCACAGGGTGCGGCCCAACCCGCGCCACCTGGGCATACGTAAAGAGCCCTGACCCGTGGTCGGCTAGACCACGGGTTAAAAATCATTTAAATTCATATCATTAATAAAAACCATCCTGCCGCGCCCCGTTTTCCCCCTGGTTTTTGGGGCCAATGGGGTAGGTAGCGTTTGGTCGTGGTTGACGAACACTCTATGCTAAAAGAGCATAAGAAGGTAATTGGAAACGCATGGAACCAGCCTGGTTGGGTTGGGGGCAGGGTAAAGCCACCAAGGGTGCGTTGGTCAGGTGGCTTGCATGTTGCGGCGTCTCTCGCCGATATTGGGTGTCAGTGATTTTGGTTGGGGGTTCTGGGTATGGTCGGCTTGTCAAAGCGGGTAGAATCGTAACAAACTAAAATTATTTATTGTTTGGTCAGGTCTTTAGGAGATTTCCCATGTGGGAAAACCCAAAACACATTATTGTTCCCGTGTTCTTCAATTACCGTGGAACAGCGCTCTTTCACGATGACCCCGTCAAGGTGAAAGCCACGCCTAATGGCCTGCAGAAGTTCATGGGGCTGTTCAGCCAGAAGTACCTGCCCGTAGACGAAATTCGCTATCAGAAGCATTTTTACTATGGTTTTGAATTCAACCCGCGTGAGGTCAAGGCGACCCAGTGCCTGATGGGGGGCATCTTTGACTTTTTCCATGCCCGGGGGCTCACGTTCAACTACCCGGATATTTCAAACCGCAAGGGCACGGAAATCTGGATAGGCGAATACAAGTGCCATCTGTTTGATATTATGGCCGATATCAGAAACCCGCATCTGTGCGATTTTGGCTATTTTGACCCCAAGACAGGCAATGTCATGCTTGATGACAACATACGGCGTACCGATGGCCAGCATAAATCGACCGATCTGTCCCGCCGTCTTGTCCGCGACAGTTTTCTCAACGGGAAAATCCTGACCAGCTACATCAAGGTCATGGAAATGCCCAAGGAGAAAACCCCGGAAGCCTGACGCATCCCTTTATGGGGTGTGCGGCACGGAACAACCGGCAAGGTCAGGCATGGTTCGCGTGAGCACACGTGCCTGCGGCGTTGGCCACGCGGTTTTTTTCTCCACGTCCTGGGCCCGCGGATAGCCTGCAAGGCGGATGGCGGGGCCGTTGCGAGGAACGTGTTCATGGCAAGGCGGCGTGGTTGTGTAAAATGCACGCGAACCTGCTCTTGGCCGTAAAAAAGTATCCGTGTTTAAAGTCAAATCATATACAATAATCAAATAAATTATATTCATTTAATATCGTCTTTGTTGTATAAAATCTTCTCATTTTAGGAGTAGAAAGCACCACAAACGCCCTTCGCGCTTGTGGAACACAGCACGGTATAATTTTCAGGCGTAATGGAAGGGTTTGGTCTGTTTTATGGGGAATACAACAAATCCGGATTTAGTGCATAGGCTTTATCGCGCTCTGCTCAATACTGCGGATGCTGTATTGCAGGCTACGACCGAAAGCGAAATGTGCGATAAAACGTGCTCCGATCTGGTGTACGATGCGCTTTTTCAGGCGGTTTGGATTGGTCGCAAAAATGAATCCGACACGTTGCATATTCTCTCCTGCATGGGGGCGGGAACTCAGGGGATAGCCAACCTGAAATTCAGTTTTGACGAAAATGCTCCCCAGTTTCCCGTAGCGGTGGAAGCATGGGACAGGCAGACCCTGGTTTATAGTAATGACGAACTGAGCGAGCAGAAAAACACACCGTGGTATGACTTTCTGCTTCGTAATCAATGGCGTGCCGTGCTGGCCGTTCCCATCTGGCGGGGGGGCGTGTGCTGGGCGGTTATCTCTTTTGTGTCCGCCAGAACAGACATGTTCGACGAGCAGTGTATTGGCCTGTGCCAAAAAGTGGCGGAACTGCTGGGCCATGCGCTGGATAAGCTGGATGGACAGAAAAGGCTGGAAAAACTCCAGAACGAGGAGGCACGGCGCGCACGGCATGACCCGCTGACGGGCCTTCCCAACCGGTTGGCGCTTGAGGAATATATGCCACAGGCCATGGCCCGTGCGGTTCGTCAGGGCTGTTCGGTGGCGGTGGGCATGCTGGACCTGGATGATTTCAAGCAGGTCAATGATGGATATGGGCACGAGGCCGGTGACCGGCTCTTGCAAACACTGGGGCGTCGTTTGCAAGAGCATGTGCGACATACGGATTATGTGGCCAGGCTGGGTGGTGATGAGTTTGTCATCGTGCTGGAACATCTGGACCCGCTCCTGCAGGTAACCCAGGCGACCAAAATATTGGACAATCTGCACAAGGCGGTGGAGACGCCTTTCTCCATTGGGCATGACGCCTTTGCCATGGTTGGCATGACCCTGGGCCTGGCCCTTTACCCGGTTGATGGGGAAGACCCGGACACGCTTTTGCGGCGGGCGGATGCCGCCATGTATCTGTCCAAGCAGAACAAGGCCAGCCGCAAGAACTGGTGGTGCATGGCCAGCAATGCCCGGCAGTTGCCTGCGGAAGAGGCTGTGGAGCAGATTGCGTTCAACCCCTATGGCCCAGAAGCGGCGGAACTGCTCACGCGCGCCAAGAGTTTTCTGACACGCATACGGCAGAACTTTATCGAGTGCTTCTATGACAGTCTTGCCAAAATGGATGATGCTCAAAGTGTCCTGTCTATTCTGGCGCCAGAACAGCTTGAGAAACTCAAGCACCAGCAGGCCGCACATCTGGACTTTTTGCTGGGGGCTCAAACACAGCGGCAGGATATTTTGCAACTGGCAGGCCAACTGGGCACCATTCACACATTATGCGGTATTTCTCCCGCCCTTTTGGGGGAGGCATATAGTATTTACAGACGCCTGTTGATTGACAGCCTGGATAAAGCCCTGCTGCGTGCGTACGATCGGTACCATATTCTCCTGACGACCGAAATGCGCCTCCAAGATGACAAAGGCGCGCAGCTTGCGGCAGGCCAGCAGGTTGAGGAACAATATTTCTCCCTGCTGTCCACACGTCTGCCGGTTGCGGGGTGCGTGTGGCCCGATGTGAGCGGGCAGGGAGTGGAGGCGCTGGGCAAGCTGCCTGGCATCAGGGCGGTTCTGCTTTTTCGCATGAACCCGGCTGGCGAACTGGTGGTCGAGCATAGTGGTGGCAGCGCGGGTGCTCACTTGACAAATACGTTGAAGCAGAAAATCAGCCAGCCGGTTGTCAACGCCCAGTCCATTTTTGGAAATACCGTGACCGGCCTTGCCTGGCGCACACGACAGCAGCAGACCTGCGCTTCCTACTCGACAGACCCCAATGCCGCGCCCTGGCGCGGTATGATGGAGACATTGGGCATATGTTCGTCCATCAGTATTCCCATCTCCATGGAGGAAGAGCAGGTTGCGGTCGTGCTGGCTCTGTTTGGGGCGTATCCCAATCAGTTTGAAACACAGCGGATGCAACAGTTTGCCCGTAGCCTGCAACATCGCTGGGAACAGATGTGGATGCGGTGCTGCTTCCAGCGTGGCTCCGCGGTGACCGAAGAACAGTCCTGTTATATACGCGACAGGCTGTTCAGCGATGGACTGCGCATGTACGTGCAGCCTATTGTCAACTTACGCACAGGGGTGCTGCTCGAGGTTGAAGCGCTTGTCCGTATTCAAGATACAAATGGCGCGATTATAGAGCCCGGCAGTTTTCTGTCCCTGCTGGGACAGAACGAGTTGGACAGGCTGTTCCATATGGGGCTGGAGGACTGCCTGACCCTGCTGGAGCAGTGGCAGAATGACGGCCAGGTTATCAATCTGGCCATCAATATGCCGCCAACCTACCTCCTGAATGAGGATGGACCCGCCTGGGTTGCGGGCGCCCTGCAACGCCATGGCATCCGCCCCGAGCAATTGACGGTTGAACTGCTGGAAACCCAGATGATCGACCCGACCATACAGGACATAGCGATCCAGAAGTTCAAGGCGACGGGTGTTAAAATCGCTATTGATGACCTGGGCTCCGGTTATAGCAACCTGTTGCGTCTTTCCTCCCTGCCGTTTGATATCATCAAGGTCGACCAAGGGCTTTTGCGCAATATTCGCACAGCGCCACTCCAGACATTCAGCATGGTCAAGTCCGTGTTGGACATGGGGGCGGATTTTCATGAACTGGTTATTGTGGAGGGTCTGGAGGATGATGATGTTATCGAAGCCATCTATCATCTTGGCTGCCGTTATGGTCAGGGCTATGGCATTTCACCCCCCATGCCGCCAGAGCAGTTCGCGCAGTGGTATGCCGCGTATCGTGTAAAGGTGCATGCCTGTAAACATGCAAAGGAACTGGTGAGTGACCTGGGTGTGCTGGCCTACCATTGGATGTCCACTCGCGGTGGGCAGAGTGCCAGCAAACACCCATTGCATGCCTGCCTTGTCACGCGCTGGCTGGAGGTGCAGGGGCTGGAAGGGTCGGAAGCGGCACAATGGCATGAACAATGCCATTATGGAGAAGACCCGGTTGATGCCTCCCGAAAATTTATTGATTGGCTGGTCGAAAGAATAGTCAACGCCAATAGTAAACGTCAGTCCCTGCTGGAAAGCGCAAAAGCGGGTTTATGATATCTTGCTTGGCCTTGCGGCCTGCCTGCTCAGGAGAGACATGAGCAGGCAGGATTTATCTTGTCTGTGATGCCAGATTTATCAGGATATTTTGCAAAGATGACGACAAAGTCTGTTTTTTAAACCTTGTCCTGAATAAAAAATTTGGGGCGATGTTTGGTTTCCATATAAATTTTTCCAATGTATTCGCCAATTACGCCCAGGCAGAGCAATTGGACTCCTCCCAAAAAGAAAATGGAAATTTCCATCGAGGCCCATCCAAGTAAAGCATGGCCATAAAATTTTTGCACAATTACAAAAATACTAATCAGTATTGAAAACAGGCATGTAATAGCGCCAAGAAGAGAAATCAATCTCAAAGGTTTTATTGTCAGGGACGTAATGCCTTCAATGGCCAATGAAAGCATTTTATAAAATGGGTATTTGGATTCACCCGCAGAGCGCTCTTTGCGTGCGTAAAACACCTGAGTGCTTCTATAGCCCAGTAAAGGCACCATACCGCGCAGATATATATTCTGCTCTTCAAACTGTAACAGATTTTGTAAGGCGCGGCGGCTCATGAGCCTGAAATCAGCATGATTGGCGACCTGCTGAATACCCATGATCTCCATGAGTTTATAAAAACTGTTGGCGCTCCATCGTTTAAAGAAGCTGTCACTGGAGCGGTCGGAGCGTACGCCATAGACGATTTCATTCCCATCCATGTATTTTTCAATCATTTTGGGAATACACTCAATGTCATCCTGCAAATCGGCATCTATACTGACGCTGATGTCTGTTTCTGTACAAGACAAGCCTGCCATCAATGCGATCTGGTGCCCGCGGTTACGAGAAAGCCTGATCCCATGTACCAGACGATCTGCTTGGGCGGCCTGCTCAATCAGGGTCCACGTTTTGTCATGGCTTCCATCGTCCACAAACAGGATATGGCTATGCACACTGATTTTTTTTTCCTGAATTTTTTTTTCTAAAAGGGATTTTAGTTCAGACAAACAGAAAAAGAAGACATCTTCCTCATTATAGCAAGGGACAACGATCGTAAGAGAAGGAATATCTACTCTATGCTGTGGAGAAAGCGTGTGCATTTACGAGAGCCAACCTCTTGAAAACCGCGACTGAAAACTGTGGTCAGACGTGTATATATGATGTTCTCCCCTTTTTGTATCCATACGAATAAAGGGGTGGTTCCCTTTTTCAAGGCCACGGGTTCATGCCGGGAATAACCAATTCAGGGCATGCATTGGAGATATGTCGCCCAGGTATCAAGGTCGACAGGATTTACTCTATTTCGTGCGTGGATTACGGAACACCCCGCCCGCACAGCTCGGTTAAAGAGCCCGATTACAATGGGGGGGATTGCTCTGCTGTCTGCTATCAACGCCGGGCTGTATGGGCCGTTCCCCAAGGAGAAAAAGGGTGCCTGCAAGCTTCACGCTTCAGTCATGACAACAGATGAAAATTTTCAGTTAATGATATATCTTTTTAGACTAATTTTGGGTATATAGCGCCCACATGGAGTGGGTAATGAGCATGAGTGATTTAAAAAATAAATTTAAAGAAAATACAATTCTGCGAATAAATACTTTTAAAATTTGTGCCTCATTATTCATTCTGACGTTTTTGGTGTATTTGACAAGCTTTTTCTTGGCCCCTTTCAATGATTGGGACGTCAGTTTTTATCCAGTGATTGGCAGGGGAATATTCGAGCACCATATTCTGCCATATGATTATGCGTTTGATCACAAGCCCTATCTGGTCTACGTCTTTTATTATGTCTGGTGCCAGATTGAGCCAGTTCTGAATGGGAGATTTACCCTCCTGGCCATGTTTTCCGCAGGCGTGGCATCCTATTTTCTAGGGAAAACATATGGTGTCGACAAGTGGAAAATTATGTTCTGCTTGTGTATTTTTTCAGCGTTCAGTGATTTCTTTGACGGAAATACAGAGTCTATACAAATAAGCTTAATATCCATTTTTGTTTATTTAATAATAAGTAGTTGTAAATCAAACGAGCGCATTTTTCTTTTTTGTGCGGGTATGGTTTGTTCCGTGGCGTCTAACGTCAATTATCTATCCGGGTTTATACTGGCCCTTCTTTCCGGGACATTTTTTGTATGTACACCGTTGAGAATTTATAGAGTTCTGTGGTTTTTGTTTGGGTCCGTTCTCTCTCTATTTTTGATATTTTTACCATTTTTCGTCTCGAAGCATGGAGATGTTCGTGAATATTTTGCCATGCAACATCATTTCATTCATAATTATTCTTCGAGCCTGAATGAAAGATTGACCGGAATTTTCTATTTGGCATTGGTTTTACTTCTGCTGGCACCAATTATAGTTTCATGGTTCCGGGAAAAGTATTATACAGTAGACATAAGATATAAAATCCTGTCTTTTTGGTTTGTTTTTTCTGCTCTGGCAACAGCACTGTCTGGGCATACATTCAGGCATTATTTTTCTTTGTTGTATGTTCCAGTTATTCTGATGTTGGTCATTGTGCATCATGATGGAAAACTAAAATATCGCTATGCACTTCTTCCGTTCGTTCTGTGGGTTGAGTTTTCAATGATACAGGTCGTGGTTTCTAACGTGAACAGCATGAAGCACACGGAAAGAGAGAACCCGGAATTTGTCGCAAGCATTGTGGGAAAGCACACGGTTTTGAATATAGATTCAGATCATGCCCTGTACTATCTGGCAAACTTGGAACCATTTGAGAAATATGCGTTTCAGGGGCAAATGGAAATTTACTATAAAGAGAATTATAACGAAATTTATATGAATGATCTTATGAAGGAACCAAAGTTTGTCATTTTACCATACCGTGGGTGTGCCGATAAAGCAGTTGATAAAAGTATTTGTGATTTCATGTTAGCAAACTATAAGTTGGATTATGTATCCTATAGTAGAAACCATCTTAAAAAAAGCAACAGAAGATATTATGAACTCTATGAGTTAGTCAGGTAGTGCGCAATTGTTCCAGATAATAAGAATGTTGGTCCGCACAACCAGGGCGAAAAGGAATAGATACCATGACAATTGTGTTGGCTTTGTCATGAAAGTTTTATAAAGTTATGTTTAGACACAAAGTGTATTTTTTGATGCCAGTTAGAGTCGTAAACATATGCACGCGTTAGATAAAATTATCAGAAGCAAAAGCTTTATTTTTGTTTTTGCGGCTTACATTTTGTTCTGTTTGCCAATATTTTTAGCCAATATATACTATATGGACGATAACGCTCGTGCATTGTACGGATACACTTGGAGTAAAAGTGGCCGCATATTCTCAACATTTATAATGAATGTTCTGGATCTACGGATCAATGATATTATCGATTGTGCGCCGTTAGGGCAAATTTTAGGTCTGTGCGTTCTGGCCTATGCAGCACTTTCCCTAACGCAAAGAATAACACGCCAACCCGATCCCGACGTGTTCTCATTGTGTGTCTGTGGCCTGCCTCTCGCGGTACAGCCTTTTTTCCTTGAAAATCTGTCATACAAGTTTGATGCCTTGCCTATGCTTATGGGGCAGGCTTGTGCCGTGTTCGCAAGTGCTGTGTCCCTGGACGGGACAGTACGCCGAAAATTGGGCGTGTATATAACTCTCATATTCAGCATCATGGCGTTTTACCAGCCAGGCCTGAATACATTCCTGGGTCTTTCCCTGGTTGTTTTTCTCTCGGATTGTCAGCAGGCTGACTGTGTGAGCGCATGGCATTCTCTCGGGTTGAAAATTGTCTCTCTGCTTGTGGTGGGCGGCTTTTATAAAGCATTGATTGTGCATTATTTTGTGCATGGTGATTTTGAAAGCAGCCATGCCGCGGCCATTAGCCTGCACGATGTGTCCCTTGCACAGTTCAGGAGTAATGCGGCGAGTGTGCTCAACTTGCTGAACGCACTCCTGTCGGGTGGTTTAAAACCGATATTGCTCGGTATATATCTGGTGGCAACAGTCAGTACATTAATTCTGGGTTTTAAATACATACAGAAAAAAACGAAATTAGATATTTGCACAGGGTTCTTTATTATGACTGTACCCTTTGCAATACTATTCTTGCTGTCAGGGATTATGTTTCTTCTGAAAAATCCTTATCAGGCTCCCCGAACATTTATGCCTTTTTCGGCATGCATGGTGTTTGCCAATTTTTTCTTTTTGCAGCCATTCGCCAGAAAATTTCGTTGGATTGCGCTACTTCCCATAGCCTACTTTTTTGTTATCGCGTTCAGTTATGGCAATGTCATTGCAGAAAACGCCAGATTCCAGACATATCATATAGAGCGTGTCGCTGGCATGCTGGAGAATGTAGGGTTTGAACCCGGGGATGATTTGTTCCTTTATGGTCATGAAATACAATCTCCCATCGTACATAATGCTATCGTGGCTATGCCTGTACTTGGCCCGCTATTGCCACGCCAGGGTATTCATGAAGATGATATTTTTGGATACTCACTGCTACATGGGCGCGGCATAGACAGCCGTGAGCATACGGCTCAGGAGTGGGAAGCGGCCCGTACGTGCCTCAACCCGGAGTATCGTGTGCATATGGCATCCGATTTTGCTGTTTTTCGTAAGGATCATACGTTCTGTGTGCAGGAGCAGCCCCCAGGAGGGTAATTTCTTATTATCCGGGTTTGCCGCGGGTTTCAGGGCATTATGGTTAAAAGCGACCGCTCGTTGATGATGTGCTGTTGTACCAGAGACACCAGCTTGTGGTGTCTGGCGGGGGAAATGTCAGCCATATTGGCGGGAGAGTTTCCCCCTCGGGCTTGAGGACCGCAATTCAAGCCTTGCCGACCTCCAGGCTGGTTTAGAACTCCAGAACACCATGGTGGACATGGCCTCTACGGTATTACTCTCCATATCGCACATGGACATGGAGCGAGAGAGTGTGTTTACGACTGTTATTGTTTAATGATGATATTCTGTCTCAGGCAGAAGTTTTGCGCTGTACAAAAAATCAATCAGCATGAAGACTCTGAAGTTGGTTTATTCAGCGTGTTGTATGGAGGGCCAGTCCAGAATGTGGCTGGCAATCATGCGGAGCTCTTCCGAATCATGTGATACATAAAGTGTGTGTATTTGTTTTTGAGTTAAAAAGTCTTTTATATAAACTAAAATCTCATTTTTTATGTTTACATCCAGAGCGGACAAAGGTTCATCCATCAGCAGGAGTTTGGGCTGTGTCAGCAGGGCACGACCTATGGCAACGCGTTGGCGCTCTCCACCAGAAAGTGCTTGGGTGCTGCGCTTGAGCAGCGCGTGTAGGCGCAGGGCGTCGACAATTTCCTCATAAAAAAGGTCTTTCCCCTGGCGGTGGGACATACCGAAGCGCAGATTTTTTTCAACGCTCAGATGTGCAAACAGGCCGCCGTCTTGCGGCACATACCCAATGGCCCGTTTCCATGGGGGGAGAAATGTTGTGTCGTCCTGCCATGTTTCATCGCCCAGCCGGCAGTGCCCTTTGGGGAAGTGGTGCAGGCCGGCAATGCCACGCAACAGGCTTGTTTTGCCGCATCCCGAAGGCCCGCGTATGCCGGTAATGCCGGGGCAGGTTATGTTGAAGGCGATATCCATTTCAAGCTGGTCTATGGGGCCCTGGAAATGAACAGACAGGTACTGTGGCAAAGGGGTGGCGTTCCTTATCGGGTTCGGTGCGTCAGGCGCTTTTGTGTCAACCGCAGGGTGAGGATGGTTATAAAAGCGAACGCCACCATTCCGCCAGCTATGGCGTGAGCTGAAGCCCAGTTGCCTGTTTCGACGTTATCAAAGAGCATAATGGAGAGGACGCGGGTCTGGCCGGGAATGTCACCGCCGATCATCAGCACAAGTCCAAATTCCCCGATCGTATGCGCAAAAGCGATAACGGCGCCGGCTATAACGCCTGGCGCCGCCAAAGGGAGTGCTACCGTCAGGAACGCCCGGAGCGGCGGGGCTCGCAAGGTGTAGGCGATTTCGAGCGGTTTGAAGCCAATGGTCTCAAACGCGGCTTGCGTGGACTGGACAATATAGGGCAGGGCCGCAATGACGGAGCCAATGGTCAGGCCTGCAAAACTGAATGCAAAGGTTGGCCTGCCGGTAATATGGGCGGCCAGGGCCCCAAGGCCTGATGGCCCCAAAAGCAGCAGAAGATAAAAGCCCAGCACGGTCGGTGGCAGCACCAGAGGGAGTGTGATGAGGCTTGATGCCACATCACGCCACCAGTTGCGGCTGCGGGCCAGCCACCATGCAAGGGGAATACCAATCGCGGTTGCAATGCCCGTTGTCACACAGGCCAGTACCACACTCAGGCGCAGGGCGGTAAAGACGCTGTTGGGGTCCATCAGGGCACTTGCTCCCGTCATGGCATGTCATATCCGTACGAGATAATGATGGCCCGTGCCTTCGTGCTTTGCAGGTAGGCCAGAAAAGCGCGTGCGGCCTGGTTTTGCGCCCCCTGCTTGAGCAGTACGACATCCTGGCGGATGGGGGGGTACAAGGCGGGAGGCACAACCCATACCGTTCCCTGATGTTGGTTATGCAGTTGTGAATAGGCGACAAAGCCCAGCTCGGCATTGCCGCTCTGGACGAACTGGTAGGCCTGCGCAATATCCATACCCATGACAATGCGGGGTTGAAGCTGCTGCGCAAGGTGCAGCGTTTCCAGTGTTGCCACGGCGGCCGCGCCGTATGGGGCAACATCGGGTTTGCACAGGGCCAGGTGGCCGAAACTCCCTGTGCGCAGCGTGTTCTCACTCGCCGGGTATGCCGGGTTATTGCTCCAGAGTACCAGTTTGCCCACAGCGTAGGTAAACTGGCTTTTTTCTACGCCAAACCCATCCTTGAGCAGTTTCGCGGGCTTGGCCACGTCCGCGGACAGGAGCATGTCGTAATCTGCTCCTTGTTCAATCT
This sequence comes from uncultured Acetobacter sp., assembly GCA_937900755.1. GTDB lineage: Bacteria > Pseudomonadota > Alphaproteobacteria > Acetobacterales > Acetobacteraceae > Acetobacter. Next base: position 15,995 of record CALCDN010000203.1, read on the forward strand.
GGATCATGAACTGACCACTGGAGCCAAAGCTGGGAATAATAACATCACCGGTTTGTTGCATGAAGTCAGCAATCAACTCCTTGGCAGGGCCAATAAAGTTTGCGGCCACGGCCACGCGTGCCTGTTCGGCTCGGGTTATGGTGGGGACAAGAAGCCCCAGCACAGCAAAACAGAGCAGCGCAAGGCGCGTTGGTGAGGATGTCGGATTTACGCCATTCGTGTTGGAGTCGGAATGAATCGATTTCATTATGATGCTCCCGCAAAAGCGGATGTCAGAAAGACCGCAAATGGCGTGCCAAAGCCGACAATATTGAATGGCATAGTGGCATATCACCCATCTGCAACGGGTATGGTGTGTGGAAAGGGTGTCCCACCTGGCGGTTTTCCGCAGGATTGAGGGATAAAGTCGTGTGCAGGTCATGGGACTTTCCATAATTCCTTGAACGACAAACAGCGGGCGGTTCCTCCCCGTTCCCGCCAGATGACGCGTGATTGACACACGCGCAGGAAAAAATCTTCTGGTGAAGCGGAAAATGTTGTAGTCCATTGCGGCCAAGTAATGGCAGTATGTTTGATAGGGAACGAGAAAGTTCCTTAAATACTATATCTATATCCGAATGGGAATAGATATCTGATTAAAATTTGGAGAGAATGCAATGAAAATCAGTGCTCGGAACCAAATCAAGGGCAAGGTCAGCAAGATTGAAAAAGGTGCGACAACGTCTCACGTTAGCATCGAAATCGACGGTGGGGCCATTATCATGGCGTCCATTACCAACGAAGCCGTGAGCGAACTTGGCCTGAAAGACGGCGAATCTGTTTATGCCGTTATCAAGGCATCCGATGTGATGGTTGGCGTCGCCTAAAATTTTTTTTCCGCATGATGCCTTTCTGGACGGAGGAGATTTTTCATAACCGTATAAAAATTGGCACGGTTTTTGCGTTGTTTTCATGAGACGCTTTTTGATGGCGTTTCATGAAACAACGGGAGGGACTGCTCGTGGATATGGGACGTGATCTTCTCTGCCAGAGGTATATGGCAAAGCGGGAAGTGGGCTGATGTTGCAAGGTCAGGAAATGCGGCAAAGCCAGGGTCTGTTCATGAATGGACAGATGCGTCAGGCGCTCCATTTGCTTCACCTTACCAATGCAGACCTGCAGGCATATCTGGAGGAGCAGGCGGCCACCAATCCGTTTCTTGAGCTTCCCTCGGTTGACCCCGCCATGCCTCCCGCGCCGCGTTACGAGCGTGGACGTATGGACCTGTTCTCCCAGGGGGGTCAGAGGGAGGATGATGGTACGGCGCGCCTGCCAGATGTGCCGCTTTCCCTGACGGACCAGTTGTACGAACAGCTTCGACTGTCCACGGCCAGCCAGCAGGACATGCGCATAGGGGCCTACCTGATTGAAGCCCTTGATGCCGCAGGCCGCCTTTCGGAAAGTCTGGAAGTGCTGGTGCAACGAACCGGCCGTCCGCCAGAAGACATTGAGCGCGTGCGCCAGAACATGATGCGATTTGAGCCGGTGGGCATATTCGCCCGGTCCTTGCGGGAGTGTCTGGCGGTTCAGCTTCAGGAGCGGGGCTGCCTGGACGGGCCGATGGAAAAGCTGCTGGACCATATGGATATTCTTGCGCGCGGCGAAATGTCCCGTCTGGCCCGCCAGTGTGGCGTAGACCAGGCAACGTTGGAGGGCATGGTCGCCGAGCTGAAAAGGCTTAATCCCAAGCCCGGATTTGATGCGGGTGCCGAGATGCTGCCCGTGCGCATGTCCGATCTCATCGTCAGTGCGGATGGTGACGGAGACTGGGTTGTCGAACTCAATGCCCAGACCCTGCCTCGTGTCATGCTGGTCCATGACCTGCAGACGCGCGTCAGCCTGAAAGACCAGGAAGTTCGCAAACAGGACCGTCAGGTCACATGGTTTTTGGACCAGTGGCATACGCAGGCCAACTGGCTTGTGCGCGGGATGGAGTTGCGTTGCAACACGCTGCTGCGGGTGGCACGGGAAATTTTTCGGCGGCAGGAAGCCTTCCTGACCCATGGCGCTTCGGGGCTTGTACCGTTGACGCTCAAGGACGTGGCGGAAGGGGTGGGCGTGCATGAAAGCACTGTCAGCAGGGCGGTTATGGGTAAGGCAGTGGCAACGCCACAAGGGCTTTTTGCTTTGCGGTTTTTCTTTTCCTCCGTTCTGGCGGGGGATGCCCAGCAGGCACATAGCGCGGAAGCCGTGCGGGAGGTTATTCGGCGCCTTGTGGCGGAGGAAGAGCCAAAATCCGTTTTTTCGGATGATGACCTAGTGAGACTGTTGCGCGAGCGCGGCATAGTCATTGCGCGGCGGACTGTGGCTAAATATCGGGATATTCTCAATATTTCTCCATCTTTTGTCAGAAAAAGGAAAAATTTACTGCGCGGGAAAGGGGCTTAGAAGGCTGGAGGGGGAGCGTGTGGTCCCGTTCAAATTTTTTTGATAAAAATTATAAAATTTTATGAAATAATATAATGTTTTTATAACAATAATTCCAAAAAAAGGTATATTGATAGTCTGTTTAT
>CALCDN010000204.1 GCA_937900755.1 uncultured Acetobacter sp.
GCCCTGATCCGCACAGATGGCGTCTCTGTTGTGGCCCATGGTCCATCCCTTACCCTGCCCTACACGGCGGAACTGCGCCAAAGACTGCGTAAACTGCTGGACAGGGCCCCCAACCTGACCCCCGACAATGCCGAGCTCAAAGCCGTGGAGCACGCACTGACGCTGGTACATGTGCAGGCTGTGCAACACCTGCGCCAGCGTGCACCGGACATGGCGGTAGACGTTGTGGGCTTTCATGGCCAGACCATCCTGCACAAACCGGGGCGAACATGGCAGATTGGAGATGCGGCCTGCCTTTCCACCCGGACCGACCTGCCTGTCGTGCATGATTTCAGAACTGCGGATGTCGCCGCCGGGGGCGAAGGCGCTCCACTGGTGCCACTTTACCACGCGGCCCTGCTTCATGCCTGGCCCCGCCCCGTTGCGGTGCTGAATATTGGTGGTGTCGCCAACCTGACCCTGATCACGACCAATGGGCGGATTGTCGCGTGTGATACCGGGCCGGGCAATGCCCTGCTGGATGACTGGGCCTGCCAGCACACCGGCACACCATGTGACACGGATGGAAAGCTGGCGGCGCGTGGCCGGGCCAACGCAGCACTTGTGGAACGCCTGCTGGCCCACCCTTTTTTCCATCAGTCAGCACCCAAATCACTCGACCGGCTGAGCTTCCACAACGCGTTGGCCCAGCTTGCAGGGCTTGATGCGGCGGATGGCGCGGCAACACTGCTGGCCTTTACCGTGCAGGCCATTGCCCGCACCCCGCTGCCTGAGCAGCCACGGGCATGGTTCGTCTGTGGCGGGGGCCGGCACAACCCGGCCCTTATGGCTGCCCTGGCCCTGGCCCTGCCCGGCTCGGTTTACCCCGCCGAACAGCTCGGCTGGAATGGTGATGCACTGGAGGCGGAATGTTTTGGCTTTCTCGCCGTGCGCAGTCTTGCGGGGTTGCCTCTTTCCCTCCCCACCACAACGGGTGTACCGTCCCCCCAGACAGGTGGGCGGCTGACCTGCACGGGCATTACGCCATGGGGGCGTTGGCTCTGGCCATGCGCGGACATGGATGCCCCTCACCCCCCATATTCGGACTGACAGGAAAGACCTTCTTGATGAAACGTTTTTTCGCGCTTTGCATGCTGTTGCCAAGCCTGGGTTTTGTAACCATGCACCAGAACGCGGCGGCCCAGACCATGCTTGATAACAGCGCCCAAAAAGCGCCACCTTTCGTCAAGGCAACGCTCAAGGCGCTGACAACCCGCTTTTCCAACACACACCCCAAGTTCCGCGACCTGGCCGTGCACACCAACAGCGACAAAAAGCAGATTGTCTGCGGGCAGGTCAGCCTGAGTGAGAGCAAAACTCCTGCCAACGAGAGTTTCCTGTCCTTTGGGGCGGCGGAGGATTCGGAACAGCCCGTGGTGTATGAAGCCCGGACAATTCCAACCACGCTGGACTCGCGCGAGGCCAACCTGTGGATCAACCACGGGGCCGACCTGGAAGAGCTGGAAGAGCTTGGCTGCGTGCCAGAAGGCAGCTACCGCCAGTACGGCGACAGCCTGAACAAAGTACTCCAGGACCGCAAGGCTAGCGCCACGCGCTAGACCTGCCTGGCCCTTGTTGTTAACGATCACGTTATAACAAGGGCATACCTGATGCGCAAAAAACACAATTCTGATTGTACTCGCCTGAAATCGCTTCATGCGTAATTGACACAAACCGGTTTCCATCGGCATGTTCAGCCGGTTGCGAACAAAAATAACAAAACAAGCCGGTTTCACGAAATGAAATATCTTAATCTCCTCCTTCTGCTGCCCTTTTTGGGTCTGCTCTGGACTCCGCTGTATGACCGGCATGACCCGGTCCTGCTCGGTTTTCCCTTCTTCTACTGGTACCAGTTCGCCTGGGTTCCGGTGACATCCGTCCTGATCTGGGTCGTCTGGAAAAAGGGGAACCGCGCATGAACGCCATCAATCCATGGGCGCTTGGCGTCTTTATCCTCTTTTTTGCCGCGACCATTGTCATCGGGTCATCCATCCAGTGGATACGCGGGCTGTTCAGCAAAAAAACCAGCGCCACCTCGCACGAGGACTGGTCTTTGGGTGGGCGCGGCTTCGGCCCCTGGGTGACATGGTTCCTGGTCGGGGGGGATTTTTACACGGCCTATACCGTCATTGCCGTGCCAGCACTGGTGTACGCGGCGGGAGCATATGGTTTTTTTGCGCTCCCCTACACCATTATCGTTTACCCGTTTATTTTTGTTGTCATGCCCAAACTGTGGAAAATCGCGCGTGAAGGCGGACATTCCACCGCGGCCGACATCGTGCGCGCACGTTTTGACAGCCGCGCGCTGGAAATTGTTGTCGCACTGACCGGTCTTGTCGCCGTCATGCCCTATATTGCCCTGCAGTTGATTGGCATCCGCACCGTTATTCAGGCGCTCGGCCTGCCGGGGGACCTGCCCCTTGTCATCGCGTTTCTGTCGCTTGCGGCTTACACATGGCTCGGCGGGTTGCATGCCCCCGCACTCACCGCCTTTATCAAGGATATCATGATCTATATTGCCGTGCTTGTGGCGGTTACGGTCATCCCCTTGCATACAGGCGGATATGGGGCGCTGTTCGCCTCCGTTGAGCACGCGCAGACCATGCTCAAACCCGGTCAGGGCCTGCCCTATGCAACACTGGCTCTTTCCTCCGCTCTGGCTGCCTTTTTGTACCCCCACACCCTTACGGGTATCCTGGCATCCCGCTCGGCTGACACCATTCGCCAAAATGCGGTCTTCCTGCCAGTGTACACCATTGTGCTGGGGCTGATCGCCATGCTGGGCTTTATGGCGCACGCAGCGGGCATTGTTACAACCAACAATTCCATGGTTGTGCCCATGCTGTTCCAGAAGGTTTTTCCCGCATGGTTTGCCGGGTTCTGCCTTGCCGCCATTGCCGTGGGCGCCCTGGTGCCCGCCGCCGTCATGGCCATCGGGGCTGCCAACCTTGTAACCAGCAACCTGCTGCCCCCGCAAAAGGACCCCGTGCGGACCAGCCGCCTGACCTCCTTGCTGGTCAAACTTGGAGCGCTGGTGTGCGTGTTGTTCCTGAACGCCAAGTTCGCCATTGATTTCCAGCTTCTTGGTGGCGTGTTCATCCTGCAAACGTTCCCCGCCCTTATTCTGGGCCTTCTGAAAATACGCTTTTCCTCGGCAGCCATGCTGGTGGGGTGGCTGGTGGGCACCGTGTTCGGGGTCAGCCTGTGCTGGATGGACGGGCTAAAGCCCATTCACCCGGTTAATTTTGGTCTGTTCTCGGGCAATGTATCCACTGGCCTGCTCGCGCTTGGCGTAAACGTGATTATTGTCCTTGTGGTGTCCGCCTTCTGCCCCGCCAAAAAAGCGGTTGTCGCCCCCACGCAGGAGGGGGCGGAAAACCCGGCCTGATAAGCAGAACACACGAGACACAGCAAAAAAGGGATGGCCCCCACCGGGTCATCCCTTTTTTATTACCCCCACCACATTGCCACGCGGATTTACAGGCTGAGCAGAATAGCCGGAGCGCCCACCCCTGCGCCGGGCTGGAACGTCCTGACCTGCCTGCGCACCACATCATACAGGTCTATGCCGCTCAGGCGGGCGGGCTCGGCCATCTGTTCATAAAGCTCTTCCAGCAGATAGTTTTTCTGCCCGCCCTCACTCAGCAGCAGGGGCGAGCGCCGGGTGTTCTGGCACAGCTTTAAAAACGACCGCAAGGCAGCCTCGCCCTGCGGTTCAAGCCCTGCGACCGTGCTTGCGAAAAAATCCACCTCTGCGCTCAATCCGACAAACACCCCGCGAAAAACCGCATGGGGAAGCTGGTAGCTGATAAGGACCGGAATACCGCCAATAAGCATGATATCCTGTGCGGATGGGGGCATTGGTGTTGACTGGCTCCTTGCAAGCTGGGGCGGGGTTTGGCAATGCTGATGGCATCCTTCTGTCCTGTGCCAAAAAGTGTGCCAGGCTGCAAACGGTTTTCAGCAGGCGCCACCATGATACGCCCACACCC
>CALCDN010000205.1 GCA_937900755.1 uncultured Acetobacter sp.
GTTATAAACCGCGCCAGATCGAGCATGCCCAACGTGCCAGCAAGGGTGCCCAGCGCGTTGGTCACGGCAAACCAGGCCATGAGCATGACCAGCAACTGCCTGCGCGACATTTGCGCCGCCATGACCGACACAACAGGAGCCCCCACCACCACACCCAGCGCATAGGCCGAAATGGCCTCCCCCGTGCGCGGAATACTGGCATGCATGCTGTCCGCCATCTGGGGCAGCAGCCCCATTGCCGCGAATTCTCCCGTGCCGATGGCGAAAGTCCCCACCGCCAGAGCGAGAATGGCCTTGGAGGCTGCCGCCAGTCCACCGTCGTTCCCGCCAGACATGTCCGTTCGTGCTCCTGCAACTGTCAAAGAAATTTCTTCTCACATCCGCGCATGAATGGATAAGACTACACAAAAAAGTAATACGTTCTGTGCCTATAGGCGTAACGAACCGACAGCGGTTACACAGCCTCTCCCGATCCTGAAAGAGTTTTCTTGCATGCCATCCGACAGCGGTTCCCCTCCTCCACACATGCCACGGACGGACTCCCCCGTTTTTGGCCCAGAACATATCGCCCACATCCTGCGCCTGTGTGTGGGGGCTGTGTGCGTTGGCATGCTCATCTGGCTTCTGGGGGACGTGCTCATGGTGGTCTTTGCCTCCGTGCTGTGCGCGGTGGTGCTGTATGGGCTTTCCAGCATCCTGCGCCGCCACATTGGCCTCTCACACGCCTGGGCGCTTTCCATTGTGGTGCTGGCCCTGCTGTCCAGCGCGGCCCTGCTGGTCTGGAACAGCGGCCCCTCCATCGTGAGCGAGGCAATCCGCCTGCAAGAAGCCCTGCGCCAGCAGGAAATGGCCTTGCGTGACACCCTGCAGGGTTCGCCCACCGGGCAGATGATCCTGAACTACCTGCCCGCCTCCCTTGGTGGCCACCATACCGGGGGGGATAGCGGGCTGGCCAACCTTGGCTCGCGCATTGCCGGGTCCATGACCGGTATTCTCGGTTCCGCCTTTGGCGCCATTGGCACGCTCCTGGTCGTGCTGATTGCGGGGCTGTATTTTGCCATGTCCCCCGCCACCTACGCCAACGGCCTGCTGCGGCTGGTGCCCGAGGAACGCCGCCCCATCATTCGCCAGTTGCTCCTGCGCGCGGGCCAGACCCTGTGGGCAGGGGTTGCGGGCCAGTCGCTGGACATGCTGGTGGTTGGCACGCTTTCGGGCATCGGGCTGTGGTTCATTGGCGTGCCCCTTGCTCTCGCGCTGGGTGTTCTGGCGGGGATGTGTAATTTCATCCCCTATATCGGCGCGATCATGGGGGCTGTTCCCGCACTGCTGCTCGCACTCTCCCTTGGCACGCGCGAGACCATTATGGTGGCCGTGCTGTACAGCGTGATCCAGTTTTTTGAAGGCAACGTGCTGGCCCCCCTCATCCAGCGCCACGCGGTGCAGATGCCACCGGCCCTGACCGTGTTGTCCCAGACGCTGTTTGGCGCCATTCTGGGCTTTCCCGGACTGATTTTTGCCTCCCCCCTGACGGCGGTTTTGCTGGCAATACTCGATTCCCTCACAAAACCCCTAGCCGAAACAGACCGTATATGAAACATTTCCGCACTAAGCCGTGACAAGAACCTATATTTCTTGTAAGAATTTGGTAATCCGTTCGGGTAATTGAGGTCTATCTATGCGTGTTCTTCTAATAGAAGATGATCAGACAGTCCGTAATTTTGTCGCCAAGGGCCTGTCCGAAGCGGGTCATCTGGTTGAACAGGCGGCAGACGGCAAGCAGGGCCTGGCCCTGGCCTGCCAGGACAAGTTCGATGTGATCATTCTCGACCGCATGCTGCCCGGCGGGGTGGAGGGGCTCCATATTCTGGAAACCCTGCGCCGCGAAGGCAACCTGACCCCCGTGCTCCTGCTCTCCGCCCTGGCGGATGTGGACGAAAAAGTAGCCGGGCTCAAGGCTGGCGGGGATGACTACGTCAGCAAGCCCTTCTCCTTTTCCGAACTCCAGGCCCGCCTGGAAGCCCTGGTGCGGCGCAACCGCAACGAAGCCCAGCCCCTGACCAAAATGAATGTGGGGGACCTGGAAATTGACCTGCTATCCCGCTCGGTGCGCCGGGGTGGGCAAAAAATAGACCTCCAGCCGCGTGAATTCCGGCTGCTGGAATTTCTCATGCGCCATACAGGGCAGGTCGTCACGCGCACCATGCTGCTCGAAGGCGTGTGGGACTATCATTTTGACCCGCAGACCAACGTGATTGACGTCCATATCTCCCGCCTGCGGCAGAAAATAGACAAGCCGTTCGAGCATGCACTGGTGCACACCATCCGTAACGCCGGGTACATGCTGCAAGAATGAGCATGTTCCAGCGATTGGTGCAGACCCACTTCCGCAAGGTCCGCATACAATCGGTCAGCCTGCGTTTTGGCCTTGTTTACAGCGCCCTGTTCATCAGTTCCTCCGTGCTGTTCCTGTCTTTTGTATGGTGGGGCACCATTGGCCTGCTGGAGCAGCGCGTCCGCCACTCCATTACGCTCGATGCCCACGCCATGCTTACGGAGTGGACGCGCGAGGGAATTCTGGGGCTGGAAAACCTGATAAGCAACCGTCTGGCGCAGGACATAGACGATAACGCCATTTACCTGCTGAGCGCTCCAGACGGCAAGCTGCTCGCAGGCAATCTGGCCCACTGGCCCGCGCGGCTGGACTCTCCCCAAAGCTGGCAGACCCTGCCTGTCCTGCGTGATGGCCAGCTTAATCTTGCCCAGGTCCGCATATGGACGCTGCAAGGCGATTACCACCTGCTGATCGGGCGCGATATCAGCGAACGCACCCAGATCCAGCGGATGCTCACGGACGCCATGCTCTGGACATGCCTTATGGTCGGGCTGCTGGCCGTTGGCGGGGGGTGGGTCGTGCGCGCCTTGTTCCGGCGGATCATCCACTCCATCAACCGCACAACACTGGCCATTACACAAGGCGACATGTCCCGCCGTATTCCCGTCTCCGGCACGGGGGACGAACTGGATGACGTGGCCCTGACCATAAACCAGATGCTCGACCGGATTACCCGGCTGATGGATGGGGTCAAGCAGGTTTCCAACTCCATCGCCCATGACCTACGCACCCCCATTGCCCGCGCCCGCGCGGAACTGGAGGACGCCTCCAATTCCGCCACCAGCGAACAGGCCCTGCGCGCGGCCATTGATCAGGCTGTCATCAACCTGGATAACGTGACTGGCATTTGCGAGGCCCTGCTGCGCATTGCCCAGATCGAGGCGGGCACACGCCGCTCCGCCTTTGCCATATTCGACCTGGCCACCACCTTGCGCGACATGGCCGAGCTTTACGAGGCCGTGGCCGATGACCATGACCTTGAACTCCACACAGACCTGCCCGCCCACCTGTCTTTCTGGGGTGACCAGGCCATGTTCCAGCAAGCGCTGGCCAATATCTTGGATAACGCCATCAAGTTTTCTCCACCACATGGCACCATCAGCCTGAGTGCCAGGGAACTTCCCGCCCCCCTGAGCAGGAACGGCCCGGCACCATCCGCATTACGGTCGTGGATTGCGGTATTGGCATGAACGAAGCCGACCTTGCCCGCGCCTCGGAACGCTTTTTCCGGGCCGAACGCGCGCGCAACACTCCTGGCTCCGGCCTGGGGCTGGCCCTTGTGCAGGCTATTGTGGAACTACATGGCGGAACCCTGCGACTGGCTCGCAACAACCCCGGGTTGACCGTCACTATTGATGTGCCCGCGATATATGTTTTTCCTGACAAAACCTAAAATATACGTAATATTACAATGATGACCTAAAACTATTAGCGTCAATAGATCGTTTAAAGGGGATAGTTTAGTTGAAATAACATCAATTTGCGTTTCTTAGTGGTCTCATGAAGCTCTGCTTACCTCTTGTTCTGGCCTTGGCCCTGGCCGGCGTTGTTACAGGCGGGTCCGTCACCCTTGCCAGTAACCAGCAACTGCCGGCAGGCCTGCCTTTTGGCTGGCATTTTTTTCCCGCGCCACGATCATCCTCTCCCGTCATCGTAACATCAGACAGCCTCTCCTTCTGCCTTGAGCTTGCTCATCTGGTGGACACCTATTCGGATACAGCGCCTTCCCCCTCCGTCACCAGCTTGAAAACAGAAGGCATGAACCTGTGCGAAAGCGGGCATGTGCGTCTGGGGCTGGTGCGTCTGCGCCGCGCCCTGCTCAATGCAAAAGGAGCACCGTCTTGACCACTTACCTTCTGTTCCGCCCCGCCAGCCTGCTGGCGCTGGCGCTGACCTGTGGCGTAGTGGGCATGGCCCCCGCCACCGTGGCCCATGCCCAGACCAGCGTGGACTCTTTTACCCGGCTGGACATCCACGCCACAGGCACAACCCAGGCCGCCCCCGACAGGCTGAGCGCGCGTTTCCGGGCGGAAAGCCAGAACAAAAATGCGGCCTCCGCACAGGCAGACGTTAACGCCATGGTTAAAAAAGCCACGGATGACGCCGCCAGAAATGCGGATGTCAAAGCCGCCGTGCTCCAATATTCCGTCTATGAGACCCGGCCAGACAAGGCTCGCCCTTACTGGACCGCCAGCCAGACCCTGACCTTCTCCGCAGCGGATGGCACAACCCTGTTGCCGCTGGCGGGGCAGTTGCAGGCTCAGGGCTTTATTCTGGAGGGGCTGGAGTGGTCCCTCTCGGATGAAAAACGGCAGACCCTGTTTTTGGAAGCCGAGAAGAAAGCCGTGGACGACCTTAAAAAACAGGCCGATGCACTGGCCACCTCACTTGGCCTGCACGTAGCCCGGTTTGCGCAGGTCAGCGTGTCCGACCAGACCTACCCGCACCCCATGCCCATGATGCTCCGCGCGGCGGCGGGGCCGGGGGATTCAGTCGGCTACAGCCCCTCCAGCACGGCGGAAGACCAGATCGTGCGGGCCGACCTGCGCGCAACGGTCCTGCTGGCCCCCTGAGCGCGACGCCAATAAAAAACCGCCCGAGGGTTATCCCCCGGGCGGTTTTTTATAAGGCAGTCCAGTAGGCGTGGTGCTTAGCGAGGAGCAAGCACCATGATCATCTGGCGGTTTTCCAGGCGGGGCATCTGCTCCACCTTCGCCAGTTCATCAATTTCCACCCGAATCCGTTCCAGAACCTTGATCCCCAGTTCCTGATGCGCCATTTCGCGCCCGCGAAAACGCAGTGTGACCTTGACCTTGTCCCCGTCGCCAATAAAGCTTTTTACGGAACGCATTTTGACCTGATAGTCATTTTCGTCGATATTCGGACGAACCTTGACTTCCTTGATCTCAATAACTTTCTGCTTCTTTTTGGCTTCGTTGCGCTTTTTCTGCTGCTCGTACTTGAACTTGCCGTAGTCAAGAATCTTTACAACCGGCGGCTCAGCATTGGGGCTGATTTCCAGCAGGTCGAGCCCAACGCCATAGGCACGGGCAAGCGCATCACGCACGGACATGACGCCCGCCATTTCGCCTGTTTCATCAATCAGGCGAACCTGCGGCACACGAATTTCTTCATTCACACGCGGCCCTTCTTTGCTGGGCGCCGCGGGGTAAGGGGATCTGACTATGGTCGGCTCCTGTAATTCATTTCAAAAACAAACAGAGGCACCGTTCTCCGGTGCGCCCGCCTGCAGTTAGTATGTGCGCAATTCTCCGCTCTTTATCAAGCGGTCCATGCAATAAATCAGGGGCATTGCAGCATTGCCACAAAAACCCGCCTACTTTCACGCTTTTTTGCGCAAGTCGGGGGGGGTGGCCTCATGGCTGAGCGTGGCAATGGCCTGATCCAGCGTCAGCACTTCCTGCGCCTGCGAGCCAAGGCGGCGCATGGCCACCGTGCCTTCTTCGGCCTCGCGCCGCCCCACAACCAGAATAACCGGCACACGCCCGACACTATGTTCGCGCACCTTGGCGTTGATCTTGTCGTTCCGGGCGTCGGCCTCGGCCACCAGGCCCACGTTGCGCAGGGCCGCGGCCACCTCCTGCGCATAGGGAGCCGCGTCACTCACAATGGAGGCCACGACAACCTGCACGGGGGCCAGCCACAGCGGGAAGCGCCCCGCGTGCTGTTCAATGAGAATACCAAGGAAGCGCTCGAACGAGCCCAGAATGGCGCGGTGCAGCATAACGGGGCGGTGCTTGGCCGAGTCCTCGCCCACGTAGCTGGCGTCCAGCCGTTCGGGCAGCACAAGGTCCACCTGCAAGGTGCCGCACTGCCAGTCCCGGCCAATGGCGTCACGCAGCACGAATTCAAGCTTGGGACCGTAGAACGCGCCCTCGCCCGGATTATATTCGTACTCAACGCCCGCCACGGCGCAGGCTTCCTTGAGTGCGGCTTCGGCCTTGTCCCACACAGCCTCGCTGCCCGCGCGTTGTTCGGGGCGGTCGGCAAACTTCACACGCACATGCTCAAAACCCAGGTCCTGGTACACTTCATGCAGCATCTGCACGAACTGCACGGTCTCGGCTGCGATCTGGTCCTCGGTGCAGAAGATATGCGCGTCATCCTGGGTAAAACCGCGCACGCGCATCAACCCGTGCAGAGCACCCGAGGGTTCGTAGCGGTGGCAGGCGCCAAATTCCGCCATACGCAGGGGCAGTTCACGGTAGGAGCGCAGGCCGTGGCGGAAAATCTGCACATGGCACGGGCAGTTCATGGGCTTGAGGGCGAGAGTCTTGTCCTCATCCTCCACCGTGGCCACGAACATGTGGTGGCGGTATTTGTCCCAGTGGCCAGAGGCCTCCCACAGGCCACGATCGACCAGTTGGGGGGTGCGGACTTCCTGATACCCGTGGCGGGTCTGCGCGCGGCGCATGTAGTCCTGCAACACGGAGTACACGCGCCAGCCCTTGGCGTGCCAGAACACCTGACCCACCGCCTCTTCCTGAAAATGGAACAGCCCCATTTCCCGCCCGATACGGCGGTGGTCGCGTTTTTCGGCCTCTTCAAGCTGGAGCAGGTAGGCGTCCAGTTCCTTCTGGTCACGCCAGGCGGTGCCATACACGCGGGTGAGCATGGGGTTGCGGTGGTCCCCCCGCCAGTACGCACCGGCCACCTTCATCAGCTTGAAGGCCGTCCCCACATCCTTGGTGGTGCGCAGGTGCGGGCCACGGCACAGGTCCAGCCACTGGCCCTGACGGTAGATGGAAATATCTTCCGTTTCCGGCAGGTCCCGGATCAGCTCGGCCTTGAACGATTCGCCACGCTCTTCAAAAAACGCAATGGCGGCATCGCGCGGCCATACTTCGCGCTCGAACGGCTCCGCCCTGGCCACGATCTCCTTCATCTTGGCCTCGATCGCAGCAAAGTCTTCGGGGGTGAACGGCTCGGGGCGGAAAAAGTCGTAGTAGAACCCGTGTTCAATGGACGGGCCAATGGTGACCTGCGTGCCGGGGAACAGATCCTGCACGGCCTCGGCCAGCACATGGGCGGCGTCATGGCGGATAAGTTCCAGAGATTCCGGGTCTTTTTTGGTAATGAAGCGAACCTTGGCGTCGGCCTTTATGGACTGGCGGATATCGCTCAGCTGGCCATCCACTTCCATGGCGAGTGCGGCCTTGGCCAGCCCCGCGCCAATGGATTCCGCCACCGTAGTGCCCGTGACTGGCCCGTCAAAACTCCGAACAGAACCGTCAGGCAGGGTGATAGCGGGCATGGTGCAAGCTCCAAAAGGATGGCCAGAATAAAAACAGAGGATGTTTAATGGCGCTACCAGAGCGCGGCTGCAACCCTCTGGGGGGAAAGGAATGTAAGATCACGCGCCCAGAGCACCTCCACCTGCCCCGGCCCATACCCCAAAGGGGCGGTGCGCGCGGGGGTGCTCGCATGTGAGAACAGCACAAGACAGCGGCACCCCACCTCCGCGGCAAGGTGCATGGGCCCGGTATCGTTCCCCACCGCACCCCATGCACGCGCGGCAAGGCCCGCCAGGTCGGGCAGGCTGGTCTGGCCCGTAAGGTCGCGCGCGCGCGGGCAATGCCGCATGATGTCCACAGCCAGGGGCTGCTCATCCGCGCTGCCCACGATAACGGGCGTGATACCGCGCGCCACAAGCAGGGCCGCAAGCTGGCCGTAAGACCCGGCGGGCCAGCGTTTCTCCGGCCGGTGGGGGGCAGCCCCTGGCACCAGCAGCGCATAGGGCGGGGGCAGGCGCGGCCCCCCACCCACCAGCCATGCAAGGTCGGGCCGGTCCACCGGGGCAACGCCCGCCATGCGCAACTGGTCGCGCTGGCGGGGGCGGGTGTGCATGATGTCGCGCCACGGGTTGGCGTGGGGCAAAGCCGCCGCCGCCACATGCCCCGACCAGACCGGCCTGCCCGCCAGCCAGAAATACCGCGCCGTGCGCCCAGATGTCTGCAAATCGTAAACCCGGTCATACCCTTGCAACTGCCGCCGCAGGGCCCGCACGCCCGCAAGGTCTGTCCAGCGGGGGCGGGTGTCCACCTCCACATGGTCAAACCATGGGGCAAGGCGGGCCAGCTCCACAAAGGGGCGGGTGGTGAGCAGGGTTATATGGGCGGTGGGGTGCGCGCGCCGTATGGCCTCAAACGGGCCAAAGCTTTGCACAAAGTCCCCCAGCGCGCTCAGCCGGATAACCAGGATACGCGGCTGTTCCTGAGCGTCCCCCGGCCCTGTTGTCATGGAGAATCGGGGTCTGCCGCCATAACGGCAAGGTCCTGCCGCGCCAGATCGGCCTCATGGCTGTCGGGGGCGAGGTCCAGCACCTTCTGCCAGTCCTGCTGGGCTCCGGCCGCATCGCCCTTGCGTTCGCGGATAATGCCGCGTTCAAGCAGGGCGGCAGCACTGTCCGGCGTGACCGCCAGCGCATGGGCAATATGCCGCATGGCCTGGTCCAGCTGCCCCATTTTCCGTTCGGCCTCGGCCAGCAGCACATAGGCCTCGGGGGCCACGCCGGGCTGGCGGGCCACAAGTGCTGTCAGTTCCTGCTCCGCCAGGTCAGCCCTGTTCTGCGCCAGCACGCTGCGCGCGCGCGCGATCTGCAGCGCCGGACTACCGGGCTGGAGGGACAGGCCAAAATCCGCACTGGCCTGCGCCTTGGCGGGCGCACCGGCGGACAGCCATGCCTCGGCAGCTTCCTCCTCCATGATGGCGCGCAGGGAGGGGGGTGTGGTGTCGGCCTTTTGCGTGGGCTGGTGCGCCAGGTCATCCAGTTCCCGTGCGGCGGTGTCCTCATCCCCGGCTTCGAGCAGGGCCAGGGCGTGGCAATGCCGGGCATCGCGCCCACCGCCATGGTGCTGCCAGTCCAGTGCGTAATCCCGCGCACCGTAGGGGTCATCCCCGATCATGGCCATGCAGGTGGTCACGGACCAGATCTGTTTTTTCTCTCCCGATGCGGATTGCGTGCGGGCATGCGCAACATCTTCCATGGAAGATGTTCCCGCCAGAACAACAGCGCCAGCCAGCATGCAAGGCAAGGACCGACGCGCGGAGAAAGCTGCTTTCATACATCATCCATAGCAAACTCGGGCCCGTATTGGTCAAGCGCGGACCTGATCGTGTTCAGAATATGGCACGTTTGCCCTTTTGCATGATAACAAGAGCAACATGGCCAGTTTTTTAAACGCTCCTGTCATCTTGCAAATTCTTCCCGCCCTGCAGCAGGGGGGGGTGGAACGTGGCACGCTGGAAATGGCGCAGGCCATTACACAGGCGGGGGGCAGGGCGCTGGTCGCCAGCAGCGGGGGGCGTCTTGTGCCGTTGCTGCGCAGCCTGGGAGCCGAGCATATTACCCTCCCCCAATGTGGCAGCCGCAACCCCGCGCATGTCATACGCAACGCGCGCATGCTGGCCCGAATATTGGCCCAGCACAATGTGGCTCTGGTGCATGCCCGCTCCCGTATTCCCGCCTGGACAGCCAGGATGGCATGCAGGCGCACCCGCACCGCGTTTGTCACCACATGGCATGGGGTGCACGCCAACACCATGCCGGGCAAAAAACTGTATAATTCCGTGCTGGCCAGCGGGGACCGGGTGATCGCCATAAGCGCGCATATCGGGCGGATGCTCAGGCAGGATTACAACGTCCCCCCCACCCGCCTGCGGGTTATCCCGCGCGGGGCGGATATAGAGCAGTTCAGCCCCCATGCGGTCAGCGGGCAGCGCATGCACCAGCTTGCCGAGCAATGGAACATACCCGCAGGCTCGGCCATTATTCTCATGCCCGGCAGGCTGAGTGCGTGGAAAGGGCAGGCCCTTGTGCTGCAGGCCCTTGCCCAGCTGGAGGCGGCCCTGCCCGAACAGCCCTGGCACTGCGTGTTCGCCGGGTCCGACAGGGCGGACGGGCGCTTCGTGCGGGAACTGACCCAACTGGCCAGCACCCTTGGGCTGGACAGCAGAATCCGCTTTGCCGGTCATTGCGAGGACATGCCCGCCGCCATGGCGCTGGCCACCATGGTGCTAGTCCCCTCCCTTCGCCCCGAGCCGTTTGGCCGTGTGGTGGTGGAGGCGCAGGCCATGTGCCGCCCCGTTATTGTCTCCCACCACGGTGCGGCGGTGGAAACCGTGGACAACGGGGTGACCGGGCTGTCCGTCCCCCCCAACAACGCCGCTGGCCTGGCCGACGCCATGCTTGCGGTGCTGCGCGCGCCCCCCGCAACCCTTGCCACCATGGGGGCCACAGCCCGGCAGACCGTACTGGCCCATTACACGACCGAGGCCATGCAGCACGCAACCCTGGGTGTGTATGACGAGATACTGGGCACGCAACTGGCCCCCACCTTCCTCCACACCAAAAATACGCCTGCCCCCTTTCAGGACCACGGCCTTGCGGGGTAAGACACACTCTTCCTTCCTCCACCCACAGGGCAGAGCATGAGTGCCGCTTCCACCTCCACGCAGTCCCTTTTTGCCCGGACGCCCCGCAGGCTCGCCTTCATGGCCGCCCCCACGCACGAGGCACGGACAGAACTGGACCGGCTGGTCGCGCAGTATGGCAACTGCCACCCCGGAGATGCGGAAATCATTGTCTGCCTGGGGGGTGACGGCTTTATGCTTGAAACCCTGCGCGTGGTGCTTGAAACCCACCTGACCGCCCCCGTTTACGGCATGAACTGCGGCTCCGTCGGGTTTTTGATGAACCCGATGAACGAGGAAGACCTGCCCCATCGCCTTTTTCATGCACAGGCCGCCACCTTGCACCCGCTGCGCATGACAGCCACCACGCAAAACAACGAAACGCACGAGGCCCTGGCGCTGAACGATGTGTACCTGTTCCGCCAGACCCGCCAGGCCGCCAAGCTCCGCATAGATGTGGACGGGCTGGTGCGCGTGCCCGAACTGATCTGCGATGGCGCGCTGCTGGCAACACCTGCGGGTTCCACCGCATACAACCTTTCAGCACATGGGCCGATTGTCCCGCTTTCGGGCAACCTGCTGCCGCTGACCCCCATATGCGCCTTTCGCCCCCGCCGCTGGCGGGGAGCACTCCTGCCCTCGGCCGCCCATGTGGGCTTTACGGTCATGGAATCCGAAAAACGGCCCGTGGCCGCCGTGGCCGATTCGGTGGAAGTGCGCGACGTTACCTCCGTGCAGGTGCGCGAGGACCGCAACCTCACCGTAACCTTGCTGTTTGATCCGGGGCAGACACTCTCAGAACGTATTGCCGAAGAACAGTTTTCCGCATGAGTGCGCGCGTTGTTGCCACGCCTTGCCAGAATACCCCGTTTTATCCCTGCCACCTTCTGGGCTACTCTGCACCGCAATGAAAAAAATGCTCTCCCTTTCGTGCCGTCTTTCCCTGCTCTGCGCCGCGGGAGTGTGGGGAGCACATGCGGCCCATGCCCAGATCACCACCAACGCGCTAGCGCTGGACCACCTGGGCAGTACCCAGCCCACCCCGACGGAAGCACCCGCCGCCACGCAGGAGGCGCGGCAGGCCACGCAACAACGCCCACGCGCCACCCACCACACCACAGC
>CALCDN010000206.1 GCA_937900755.1 uncultured Acetobacter sp.
CATGGCGTGGCCACGCGGACGTGCCGGGGAGATGATCGGCTGTTGCCCTCACGGGCAAGGACGTCCAGAATAACCCCGGATTTTCCGCGCCCTGTGGCCTTGCAGGGTTATTCTTGCCCCCTTTGACTTGATAAACGCAGGCATGATGACAAAGCCGTCCGACACGCACCCATCTTCCGCCGGACCATGGAAAAGTGCTCTGCGGTCCTTGCTGCGCAACCGCTCGGCCCTTGCCTCCCTTGCCGTTCTTGGCCTTATCGTGCTGGCATGCCTGTGTGCGCCCTTCTACGCCCGTTCCATTGCCCACACTGACCCGTTCGTATCCAACGTGGCTGGCACCCTTGTGCTGAACGGGCAGGATACGGATATCATGCAGCCCAACGACAACCCGCTGCATCTGGGCCTCAGCCCCATTGGGCCAACATGGCGCGCCACCTACCTGCTGGGAGCGGACAGCCAGGGACGCGACATTATGGCCCGCCTGCTTTACGGCGGGCGGAACTCGCTACTTATTTCCTTCTCTGCCGCAGTGCTCTGCCTTGGCATGGCGGGTGTGGTGGGCATTGCCGCCGGTTTTTTTGGGGGCATTACAGACATGGTCCTGTGCCGGTTGATGGATATCATGTGGGCCGTGCCTGTTTACCTGTTCGCCATATCGCTCTCCATTGTCACAATCACATCGGGCCTGCGGGTTGGTCCCTTTGTCATCGAAGCCGACAACCTGCTCATTCCCATTGTCATTATTGCGCTGGTCTATGTCCCCTATGCCGCCCGCCCGGTGCGTGGGCGGGTCATTGCCCTGCGGCAGGCGGAATTTGTGACCGCGGCCAAATGCCTTGGCGTGCCCCGCTGGCGCATTGTGCTGCGCGACATTCTGCCCAACGTCAGTACCACACTTGTTGTTATGGGGCCCTTGCTCATGGCCATGGCGCTTCTGGCGGAAAGTGCGTTGTCCTTCCTGTCTATTGGGGTGCAGGCGCCCGCCGCATCGTGGGGGACAATCATCCTTGATGGGGAGGGGCTGATTTACACCCGACCCATGGTGGCCATTGCCCCTGGGCTGGCCATTGTTGCCGTAGTACTTGCCCTGAATATTCTGGGCGATGGGCTGCGTGACGCGCTGGACGTGCGCGACACCTCCCGGCGTGAATGAGAGGAGAACCAGAGCGTGACCATGCCTCTCCTGCGCCGTCTGGGCCAAACGGTTTTTGTCCTGTTCGGCATCTCCACCCTGGTGTTCGCCGTTTTTTTCGCAACCCCCGGCGCTGACCCCACAGCCCGTATTGCCGGGCGCAACGCGGCCCCCCAAACCATGGAAAAAGTCCGCAAGGAATATGGTTTTGACCGCCCCCTGCCCGTGCAATACGCCATCATGATGAAAAAGCTGTTCATCACGCGTGACCTGGCGAGTTACGCCAACCGTGGCGAACTGGTGGTGCCAGAAATCATGCGCGCGGCCCCCGTTACACTCTCGCTCGTAAGTGGGGCCGCCATTGTGTGGGTGGTGCTGTCCATTGGCATGGGAGTGCTCGCCGCCGCCTTCAAGGGAACATGGATAGACCGGACACTCATGATGGCGGGGCTGATCGGCATTTCCATTCCCGTGTTCTGGCTTGGCCAGGTTGTGAACCTGATCACCCAGAACCGCTACCATGACACGTGGCTGTTCTCCTGGGTGCCGGGGCTGGGGTATGTGCCGTTTACCCAAAGTCCTTCGGGGTGGTTTTGCGCGCTGGTCATTCCGTGGTGTGTTCTGGCGGTCATGTTTGTCGGTATTTACAGCCGCATTTTACGGGCCGACCTGGTAGCCATCATGGGCGAGGATTTCATGCGTACGGCCCGCGCCAAGGGCCTGTCCCCCTCGCGCGTGCTGCTCCGCCATGGCCTGCGCACCGCACTCATCACATTTGTTTCGCTCTTCGGCATGGATTTTGCCCAGCTTGGCGGAGGGGGCGCATTGCTGACGGAGGTGGTGTTCGGCCTGCCCGGCGTGGGGCGGCTGACCTATCAGGCACTCAACAGCCTTGACCTGCCGCTTATCATGGCCACGGTCATGTATTCCGCCGTCTTTGTGGTGCTGGCCAATGCCGTGGTGGATGCGGCCTACCTTTTTCTCGACCCACGGGTGCGCGATGTCCGCTGACATGTCCTCTCCCCCCCTGCTGGAGGTGCGCGACCTGTGCGTCAGCTTTACCATGCGCGGGCAGAATATTCCCATTGTCGAGAATATTTCCTTCAACATGGGCACCCAGGAAATTCTGGGGCTTGTGGGGGAGTCCGGTTCGGGCAAATCCATAACCGCCATGGCGCTGATGGGGCTGATTGACACGCCCGGCGTGCGCATAACCGGCTCCGCGCGCTTCAAGGGGCAGGATATTCTCGGTCTTTCAGGCAGGCAACTCCGTACCCTGCGCGGGCGGGAGATCGCCATGATCTTTCAGGACCCGATGACAGCCTTCACCCCAGTTTACACCATTGGCTGGCAGATTGATGAGCAACTGTGCGTTCACCAGAAACTCTCGCGCAGGCACGCCCGTGCCCGCACGGTGGAACTGCTGGGAGAAATGGGGGTGCCAGACCCCGCCAATACCGCAAACCGTTACCCGCACCAGCTTTCCGGCGGGTTGCGCCAACGCGCCATGATCGCCATGGCCCTGTCATGCAATCCCTCACTGCTGATCGCGGATGAACCCACCACGGCGCTGGACGTAACCGTACAGGCCCAGATACTGGACCTGATGCGCAACCTGCGCAAAACCCATGGCTCGTCCGTTCTGCTGATCACCCACGACATGGGTGTTGTGGCCGAAACATGTGAGCGCACACTGGTCCTGTATTCGGGCCGTGTGGCCGAAGCGGGAACAACGCAGGACCTGTTCGCCCACCAGCAACATCCCTATACCGCAGCCCTTCTGGCCTCCATCCCGCCCATGAGCGGCCCACGGCCAGACCGGCTCCCGGCCATACCCGGCGGACCACCCCAGCCGGTGGAGCGCCCCGGGGGGTGCGCCTTTGCCCCGCGCTGCGCCTATGCCCACGCCACCTGCCAACCCGCCCCGCCACCGCCGTTGCGCACGGTTGGGCCATACCATCAGGTTGCCTGCGTGCTACCGGGCGAGGGCACGCCCCTGCCCCCTCGCACAATAGCCACTACACCATCCCTCGCCCTGTAAGGTGCCCCATGCGCTCCCGCCAACCCAGCCCACAGGCGCCAGATACGCCACAGACACCCAACACCCCCCTTCCCCTCCTGGAGGTCAGGGACGTTTACAAAACCTACGCGCTCAAAGGGGGGCAGACCCTCAAGGCGGTTGACGGTGTTTCCTTTACCGTCAGGCCCGCGGAGGTGCTGGGTCTTGTGGGGGAGTCCGGGTGTGGCAAGTCCACACTGGGGCGCTGCCTGCTGCGCCTGAGCGATGTTTCATCCGGGCAGGTCATTTTTGACGGCCAGGACATAACTCACCTGCCCGAGCGCACAGTACGCCCCCTGCGCCAACAGATGCAGATGGTGTTCCAGGACTCTCATGCCTCTCTCAACCCGCGCAGGCGCGTAGGGGACCTGCTGGCCGAACCTTTGCGGGTGCACCGCGCACCAGATGGCACCAAACGCTCTTGCGCCTCCATAGCCCACAGGCTGGCCGAACTGATGGAACTGGTCAGCCTGCCCCTGTCCGCCCTTGAGCGCTACCCGCATGAGTTTTCCGGTGGGCAGCGCCAGCGCATCAACATTGCCCGCGCCCTTGCCCTTGCGCCCCGCCTTGTCGTGGCGGATGAGCCGGTTTCAGCGCTGGATGTGTCGGTTCAGGCCCAGATTGTGAACCTTTTTACAGACCTGCAAAAACATCTTGGCCTGACGTATGTTTTTATTGCCCATGACCTTGCCGTCGTGCGCCAGATATCCACCCGTGTTGCCGTCATGTATCTTGGGGCCATTGTGGAACTTGGTGAAACAGACACCGTTTTACACAATTCCGCCCACCCCTACACCATCGCGCTAACACGCGCAGTACCCCGCCCGATTGTGGGTGCGCCACAGCATGCCCCCTTGCATGGCGAAATTCCAAGCCCCGTCAACAAACCTTCAGGGTGCCGCTTTCATACACGCTGCCCGGTCGTGCAGCCACGCTGCCAGACGGACACCCCCCTGTTACGGCAGGTCAGCCCCAACCATGACGTTGCCTGCCATTATCCCGTTTTGTAAAATTCAGGAATATTGCAAAAAAAACGGGCTTGGGGGGAGTGTTTTGCACACAGGTTCACGCACGCTGCTATACCAGAAATTCCTGCACCTTGCGGGCGAATGAAGAGCGTATGCCCATGCTCTGACGATATTTGACAACCGTGCGCCGCGACACCTTGAATCCCTGCTTTTCCAAAACGTCCACCAAGGCGCTGTCGGACAGGGGGTTGTCCGGTTTTTCCTCCCGTACAACCCGGCGCAGGCAGGCCCGTGCGGCAGCCGCCGCACGCGGAGGCACCTGCCCATGACGGCCGACCTGCGCTGTAAAAAAGAACCGGAGCGGCAGAACCCCATTAGGGGTGGACACGTATTTGTCCGCCACAAGCCGACTGACGGTACTTTCATGGAGTTGCATGTCCTGTGCAATCCGAAGCATGGTCAGCGGGCGCAGGGCCTCGACACCCCGGCTCAAAAACTCCGGCTGACGGGCCAGAATTTTCTGCCCCAGCAACACAAGGCTTCTGCGCCGCCGGGCCACAACATTCAAAAGCCACCGTGCATCCGTCACCCAGCCCCTGATCTGCCCGCGTTCCTGCTCATTCATGCGGGGGGAAAGCTGGCCGCGCAGCGTAACATTCAGCATCAGGCTCTGCGCCCGGTCCGGGTAGGCAAAAACCTGCCACTGTCCCTGCTCATCCTGCTCAACACGCAGTTCCGCCTTGCGCTGCAGGGCAGGCTCGGCCACGGGGCGGCAGTATGGATAAGGATTGAGCCGTTGCAGCACACGGAGCATCCGCTCCAGCTGTTGTGCACTGACACCGCACAACGCCGCCAGCCCCACCCGGTCCCCTTTGACCAGACGGCCAAGATTTGCCAGCAGGCGCGTAAAAGCCGCATCCAGAGCCCCTTCATCCTCAAGTTGCGCGGCAAAACACTCGGCTACGGACAGTGCTCCCACCCCCACCGGCTCCAGCCGGAGCAGGTATTGCCGCGCCTCTTCCGCGCAGTCATGCCGCACGCCCCGGCTGTGGCAGAATGTCTCCATGACGCGAGATGACAGGCGGCCATATTCATCAACCTCTTCCAACAGCATCGCGGCCAGACGCCGCAGCCATTGTGGCCTGGTGGAAAGAGCAATCTGGCCAAGCAACTGCTCCTCGACCGATACAGGGGCCGCTGCCAGCCACTCCGTGTCCACCGGCGTGGCGTTTGGCCCGGATGGGGCCGGGTCGCGGGGGCCTTGGTCAAACTCCCAGTCTGGCAGTTCCAGAAATGGGTTCTGTTCCACCTGTTCAAGAATGTAGGCTTCCATTTCTGGCTGTGGCAGGCGCAGCAGCCTTAATGATTCACGCATGCGGGGCGTTACGGCAACCCCCTGCCTATGCCGAACCTTCTGCTCCAGAACCGGGCGCATGATGCGGGGTCAGGGCTGTGTGCGGGATAGGGGCGCCAGGACCGCCGCCCGCCGCGCCGCCATTTTATCCCACGCAAAGGCGCCACCCCATAACGCAAGAAAAGCCCCCATGATGGCGCTGCCCAGAAGTGGAAAATGTTCCGCCAGCGCCCCGGCCATGCGCACAAGGCCCGTGCCCGTAGCACCGCTGTCCCCAAGGCCCGCAACATATTCGGTTGCGCCAACCCCTATGGCCGCAAGGGCGGACACACCGGTAATGGCCAGGTTATAAATCTGTCGCAGCATGCGTGTGTGGGCACTCCAGCCATAGGCCCGCATCATCAGCACGGCGTCCAGCGTGTCTATGGCGGACATGGCCGCCGTAAACAGCAGGGGGAACATGAGAACTCCCACAAGCCCAAGCCCCTGGCCGCTCTGGGCCGCAGCCAACCCCAGCAGGCCCACCTCGGTTGCGGTATCAAACCCCAGCCCGAACAGGAAACCAAGCGGGTACATCTGCCATGACCGCCCGATAAGCCCGAAGACCGGGCGGAACAGCCCCGCCATCAACCCGCCGGGCAGTGTCTCGGGCATATCTGTTTTTTTACGGAACAGCCGCCACTGCCGCACTGCCGCATACACATTGTACCCCGCCATGAGGAACAGGAACGTAATGGACACGGCCGAGCCAATACCGCCCCCCACAAGGTGCCAGCGCTCCAGCCAGTCATGCGTGGGTAAAATGGCCAGAAACAGCACGGCAAGGCAGACAACCGAGGAATGACCGAGTGAAAAGAACAGCCCCGCCCCCAGCGGGGAACGCCCGGCAACCATGAGCTTGCGGGTCACAAGATCAATGGCCACAATATGGTCCGCATCCATGGCGTGGCGCAGGCCAAACACCCATGCCAGCAGGGCCGACGCCAAAAGCGTGCCACTCCCCCCAAGGCGGAACCACGCCGCCCCCCACGCAACGGCGTTGAACACAAGCAAAGCCGCCAGCAGCCTGTAGCCCTGCGCGCACCGGGCGGCCATAACGGCTTTGTCCGGCGGGCAGGCGAGGCCCGGCACCAGAACAGACGGGTCTTGCCGCATATCAGCAAATCCTTGGTAGTTGTTCCCCTGATGGCATGGTCAACACCCGTGCGCCACCAAATTCATTGACGATCTGCACCCCTCCCTGCCCGCCTGGACTGGCCTGCAACGTGCCGATAACAGCAGCATTGCGCCCCAGCGGGTGACCTTGCATGGCCGCAAGCGCCCTTTGCGCGTGCGAAGCGGGCACCACCGCCACCAGCTTGCCCTCATTGGCCAGGAACAGCGGGTCCAGACCCAGAATTTCACACACACCCTCTACCTCGGGGCGGACGGGTAATGTGGCTTCATGCACCTTGACCAGCAGGCCACTTGCCTCGGCCAGTTCGCTCAGGACTCCCGCCACGCCACCCCGCGTGGCGTCACGCATGCAATGCACATCGGGCACCGCGTGCAACAGGGTTTCCACAAGGGTGTTCAGCGGCGCGCAATCACTTTGCAGGCTGGTCTGGAGCGCCAGGTCGCCGCGTGCGCACAAAATGGCGGCTCCGTGGTCCCCCAGCGTGCCATTGACCAGCACCACGTCTCCCACCTGCCCCGCGGCAATGCTGATGTTGTACTGGGGACGAATGACCCCCACACCACTGGTGGTGACAAACAACCCGTCGCATGCATGGCGGGGCACAACCTTGGTGTCCCCCGTCACTATGCGCACACCTGCCTGCGCCGCACTTTGGGCCATGGCGTCCACCACCCGGCGCAGCAGGGCAAGTTCCAGCCCCTCCGCCAGCACAAAGGCGGCGGACAGCGCAACAGGGGATGCCCCGCCCACCGCCAGGTCATTGACCGTACCACACACCGCAAGCGTGCCAATATTGCCACCGGGGAATTCCAGCGGCTCCACCACAAAAGCATCCGTTGTAAAGGCCAGCCGGTCACCCCGGGCACTCAGGGCGGCAAGGTCCAGCCGGGCCTGATCCTCCTGCACGGCGGCCGGGCCTTGCGCAAAAGCGGACAGAAACACCTTGTCAATCAGGGCGCGCATGGCGCTGCCACCACCACCATGTGCGAGCGTAATGCGGCCATCCACGCCTATGCCTGTTAAAGTGCCGGGCATTATGCCGCCTCCCCCACGCCATGATATTCGTAATAGGCCGCACACGCCCCTTCGGACGAGACCATGAGTGCGCCCGCAGGATGGTCCGGGGCGCAGGCCCGCCCGAATGACTGGCATTGCGGGGGCTTGATCCGCCCTGTCAGCACATCTCCACACCGGCACTGTTCCAGATCAGCCAGATGGTGGGGTTGCATGGCAAAGCGCTTTTCCGCGTCAAAGCCTGCCCATTCAGCCCGCAATTGCAGGCCCGAGCCCGCAATCTGGCCAAGGCCGCGCCATTCGCACTCGGCCCGAACCTCATAAACCCGTTCAATCGCGGCTATGGCGGCCTTGTTCCCCTGTGCGGCCACCACACGGGCGTACTGGTTTTCCACCCGCGCTTCCCCTGCCTCAATCTGGCGCAGCACCATCAGCAAAGAGTGCAGGATATCGAGCGGTTCAAAGCCCGCCACGACCAATGGACGCCTGAAGTCCCTGGCAATAAAAGCATAGGGGTCGGTGCCTATGACCATGGACACATGGCCCGGACCAATAAAGCCGTCCACCGTGAAGTCGGGCTGCGCCAGCAGGGCGCGCAGGGTGGGAATAATGGTGATATGCTGGCACATGATGGAAAAATTGCCGATATTTTCGGCCCCCGCCCGCAAAATGGTCAGGGCGGTGGAGGGGGCCGTTGTCTCAAACCCCAAGGCAAAGAACACCACCTGCCGTTCGGGGTTGGCCCGCGCCAGCGCAAGCGCATCGAGTGGAGAATACACCATGCGCACATCCGCCCCTGCGGCGCGGGCCTGCAAAAGGCTGCCCCGACCACCGGGCACACGCATGGCGTCCCCAAAGGTGGTAAAAATCACGTCAGGCCTGTGCGCCAGGGCGATGGCGTCTTCTATGCGCCCCTTGGGCAGCACGCATACCGGACACCCCGGACCATGCGCGAACTCGATATTGGCGGGAAGCCGCCGGTCCAGACCATAACGAAAAATCGTGTGGGTATGCCCGCCACAGACCTCCATGACGGTAACGGGCCGGGCGCGCCTGTGGCCAATACGCTCCGCCACATGGTTGATCCGCGCCAAAAGCGCTTCCGCCAGATGCGGGTCACGGAACTCCTTTACAAACCGCATGGCTCAGGCCTGTGCGCTGGTGCGCATGGCGTCCAGCTCCCCGGCCAGTTCATCCATGCTGGCCAGCACCCGCAGGGTCTGTAACGCCTCGGCCTCGTCTATCCTGCTCATGGCAAAGCCAACATGCACAAGCACCCATGCCCCCACAAGGCTTGCCAGTGGCTGCCCCTGCTCGGCAACGCACAGCACATCCACCTGCCTGCGCACGCCAGAAACATCCACCTCGGCCAACATGGCCTGTTCATCCACAATGGCCGTTATCCGGCCGGGGATACCAAGACACATTTCAGGAGTTTCCCTTCTGCAAAGTCTGCTGTCCCGCATCTGGCACAATGCCGTAACGCTCAAGCTTGGCGCGCAACCCCACGCGGGAAAGGCCGAGTTCACGCGCGGTCAGGCTTTTGTTCCAGCCACACCGGACAATGGTTTTTATCAGCACATCGGCTTCCAGCGCATCCATGCGCTCCTGCAAGGTGCCCATGTCCGGCAAGGAAGCGGCCGGTGCGGAGGCAACCGGCGGCACGCCCCCCGCAACCGCAGGCTGTGGCGTACCCCCCATGACAATGGGAGAAAGCAGTTCCAGCCCAAGGCTATCGCTTTCGGCGAGCACCAGCATGCGTAGGATTTCGTTCTGCAACTCGCGCACATTGCCTGGCCAGGCGTAACGCAGCAGCGCGTCCAGCACATCGGACGTAAACCCCCGCACATGCCGCCCATGCCGGGCACAGGCCGCATCCAGCAGATGCTGCGCCAGAACGGGAATATCCGCAGGCCGGCTGCGCAATGGCGGAATACTCAGGACCATGCCCGTCAGGCGGAAATACAGGTCCTCCCGGAACCGCCCGGCCCTGACTTCCTCCCGCAGGGTCCTGTGTGTTGCGGCCAATACGCGCACATCCACCCGCGTGGTCTCGTTCGTGCCAAGGGCGCGGAACTCGCCCTCTTGCAAAAACCGCAGGATTTTAACCTGAAAAGCGGGAGAGATATCACCAATTTCGTCCAGGAAAAGGGTGCCGCCATCGGCCTCTTCCACCAGCCCGCGACGGTTGGCGTGCGCGCCGGTAAATGCCCCCTTGCGGTGGCCAAACAATTCGGATTCAAGCAGGTCGTCAGGTATGGCGCCACAATTGACGGCCACAAACGCCCCGGCATTGCGCTGGCTGGCATAATGCACGGCGCGGGCCAGCAGTTCCTTGCCGGTGCCTGTTTCTCCCTCAATCAGCACCGGAATGTCGAACACCGCTGTTTTGGCGGCCTGCCGGCACACATCACTCATCGGGCTGGCGGGGGTGCGGATAATGGCGTCAAAATGGTAACTGCCCACCACCCGCTCGCGCTGCTGGCGCAAACGCCCCTCCGCAACGGGAGGGGCCAGCCTGAGTTCAAGGGAAAGACGCTCATACGCGCGCTGCATTGCAAACAACTGCGTTGCATTGCGTGCCGCCAGCAAAAGCTGGTCCGGGTGCCATGGCTTTGTAATATACTGGTAAATACCGGCCTGATTAATGGCGTCTATCATGTCATCCGGTTCTGTATAACCGGTCACGATCATCCGCACGATGTCGGGCCAGCGGGCGCGCACGTCCGCCAGAAACTCCACACCACTCATGCCCGGCATGCGCTGGTCGCAAAAAATGGCGTGAACCCAGTTGTTTTCGAGCAGCGTGCGGGCCTGCTCCACGTTTGTGGCGCTCAGCACCTCAAACTCCTCACGCAGGATCCGCGCGATCACCTCCACGGAGCGTGGTTCATCATCAACAACCAAAATGCAGGCGGGCGTTACCACGATATGCTCACTCCGCCGCGCGCAGCATGTCCGCACGGGCCTGCGCCTGCGCCGCCAGAGCGTCCAGCAGGCCGCGGCGCTCGGCCATGAGCCAGTCCAGCCATTGCGGCATGCCCTGCGCGTTGCGGGTGGAAACATGCAGGATCCGCGCAAGTGGGGCAACCCGCCGGATGTTGGCTTCCATGTCCTCCACATTCACATCCAGGTGCGGCAGCAGGTCTGTCTTGGTGAGCAGGACCATATCCGCTTTTTCAAAAATATCTGGGTATTTAAGGGGTTTGTCCTCGCCCTCCGTAACGGAAAGCAGCGTGACCCGCTTGTTTTCGCCCAAGTCAAAGGCTGCGGGGCAAACCAGATTGCCCACGTTTTCGATAAACAGGATACCGCCCATGTTCACACCAAGGTGCTCCACCGCATGCCCGACCATATGCGCGTCCAGGTGGCAGCCCTTGCCGGTATTGACCTGAATGGCCGGAGTGCCTGTAGCGCGAATACGATCCGCATCATTGCTGGTCTGCTGGTCCCCCTCGATCACTGAGCAGGGTATGCCGCCTTGCAGTGTTTTAAGGGTTTCGACCAGCAATGTGGTCTTGCCCGCACCCGGACCTGCCAGCAGGTTAAGCGCAAGCAGGCCATCCCGGGCAAAGCAGGCACGGTTGCCAGCCGCGTAGGCGTCGTTCTTGGAGAGAATGTTGCGCTCGATTTCCACCATGCGCGCCTGCGACAGCCCCGGCGCATGCGCGCGTGCGGGTCCGCCACCATAGTCCAGGCGCGCCCCGCCCTGCGGGTGTGGCTGCTCATGCTCGTGCTGGTGCGGGTGCTCATGCGGATGATCGTGGGCATGCCCGTGTGAGTGCCCCTGGGCGTGCTCCGCTCCACCATGGGGGTGTGGGTGGTCTCCACCTTCAATCGTTGCGCCATCACCGCTACAGCCACATGTCGTACACATCAGATTACCTCCATGTCTTTCAGCCTTATTTCCATCCCGCCAGATGGCTGCAAACGTGTGCCCGCACATATGGGACAAGGGTCCAGGCGGTTTTCCAGCTCCACGGTCCGCCCGCAATCAAAGCACCATGCGCTGCCGGGCACATCCACAAAGTCCAGCACGGCCCCTTGGGCCAGCGTACCGCGCGCCACAACCTCAAAACCAAAGCGCATGGCAGACTGCTCCACCCCGGCAAAGCGCCCGACTTCCACCCGCACGCGTGTAACCTTTGTAAAGCCTTCCTTTTGTGCGCTCTCCTCGATCACACCGATCAGGCTTTCGCACAGGGACATTTCATGCATGTCGGATGGCCTCCACCGTAACAGGCACGCACGGATTAAGGGCGGCCAGAACACACTCGACCGACACTCTAGCGCAGCCGGGCCGCAGGCGGGAGATAACCTGGGTGAAAAGCCCGTCCCGTGCGCCATGCCAGAATGTGGGGGACAGAATCTGGTAGTCCGTAACCACCCCACCGTGCACCTGTGCCGCATGGACCAGCAGGCCCCGCGC
>CALCDN010000207.1 GCA_937900755.1 uncultured Acetobacter sp.
GAACTACCGGCTCTGACCCGGTCAGCCCTGGTTCGAATCCAGGTCCCCCAGCCATAATTCCAAAAATACCTGCTTGATTGTTCTTGCACGCAAGCTTTGTTGGCAGGCTGGAATTACACTCGGAAACTGAGTGCCAAATGAGTACCTGCACTCAATTCCCATACCGTTCTGGCTAAAACAATATTTAAGCCTACAATGCGCAAGCGGCCGCGCTACATCTTGTAGTCAGCGATGGTTATTCAAGCAAAGTCAGTCTGTTTTCGTTGCGAAATCAATGAGTTCTGCTCTGGTTGCCCTCGAAAGTTTGCGTGCGAACTTAACCATTGCAAAGAACTTAATGTTTCATTAAAATCAGGACAGTTGAGGCGTGGGACATCAGAGGGAAATTCATGTCTTAAATGAGTGTCTTTCAGGTTATCAAGATATCATATGGGTTATTGAGTTGGCATCGAACAATGGATGCCAAGCATATCTCTGCGTGACATGAACATTCAACTTGACGGGCAAAGATTCAAAAGGGTGAAATTCTGTTAACAAACCTTCAATCCACTTGATATTATCTAAAAATTATTCTTTTGTGCTACGTGGATGAATAAATTAAAGGGGCTGCGCTTTGAAAGGCTTCCCGAGGAACGGCCAGTAATTCTGGTGTTTCCACGTGAGTTTATTATTACGCAGGCTCAAGTTTTGAGGCTGGTATTGCACCAGATGCTCAGGCTTTTTTCATTCACCGCAAGGGCCACGCTTGCGGACTAGTCGTCGCAATGAGGTTGTCCGGTAAATCTCGCTAGATATTGTCTGTTGCCAACACCTGTGCATGTCCTATGCGTATTCAAGGCCCTATTATGCTCATATCCAAATCTTCGACACTGCCAAAGAACACAACGTTATACTTTGACATGCTTGAGCAGGCTGCCGATGGTGTTGTGATTATTAACCAGCTTAACCATATAGTATTTTTCAATACGGCTGCCGAACAGTTGTGGGGATGCCCCGCAAAGGATGTGATCGGCAAGAATGTTGACTGCCTCGTGCCGATGGAACAGCGTGCGCAGCATGATGGCTATATAGACCACAACAGAAATACCGGTGTTAACCGTATTGTCGGCACCTCAAGAGAGGTTGTTTTTACGCGTAGCAATGGTGATTATGTTGCTGCGGAAATGTCTATTTCCACAGCTATTATTGGCCCGGATAAACAGCGTTACTACATGGCTTTCCTCAAAGGCGTTACAGAGGAAAGCCACCGCAGAAAGATACTGGACCTTCAAAACCGCGTTTTTCATGAACTGTCCGGTGAATCTTCCGAGCAGGATATTGCGGACATGCTTTGCGCGGAGGCCGAGAAGCTGGTCCCCAATAGTGTTGCCGTCCTTTTGCAGATGAATTCCGAGCGAAACCTCGAAATTCTTTCGGGTGAAGGTCTGTCGCGCAGGAAAATAGCAATGCTCATGCGTATTGCATTGACTGACGCTGATATTGCCGCTCTCACCCAGGCCCCGGAAGAAGCGCGCGCCATTGTATGGAATTCAGATGCGGGCCACACCCATGAAAGCGAATTTCTGGATTGCTGGGCTTCTGGCATCAGTAATGGGGCAGGGGAGCTTATTGGTATTTTTGCCCTTTACTCGCATAATCGGGATAAAATAACCAATTGGCCCCAAAAGATTGTTGCGGGTTGTGTGCCGTCATGCGCCGCCATTATCGAGCGTGGCAAAACCCGCCAGCAGCTCAGCCGCCTGGACCGTTATGACGCCCTGACAGGTCTGCTCAACCGCAACGCCGTTACAACGTTGCTGAAGGACATGACGCTTCAGTCGACGGACGCCCCCTTTGCATTGCTGGTGCTCGATATTGACCTGTTCCAGGACATCAATAACCTCATGGGTTATGACAAGGGGGATGCCCTTTTACAGACCATGGCGCAGCGCCTGACCGCACAATGCCGAAGCAACTTCATTACCGGCCGGTTGGGAGGGGACGACTTTGTTGTCATTATCCCCAATGGTGACCATGACATTGCCAATACCTTTGCCGATAGCCTGACGGCGGCAATGCGTGAGCCTGTTGTTATCAACAATCAGGAACTCATCATTTCGTTGAGCATTGGCATAAGTTTGTACCCGGATGACGGTTTGGAGGTCGAGCACATTCTGAACCGGGCCGAAATGGCCATGCTTGAAGCAAAAAAGACCGCACGGAAAAGCTTCAGGCTTCTGGGAAGTATTGCCAATGACGATGTCAGGGCACGGGTCATTATTGGCTCGGCCCTGCGCAAGGCAATCCAGGATTCCGAACTGGAACTGTTTTACCAACCCCAGATCAGTATTAAAAATAACCTTCTGTATGGTGTGGAAGCGCTTTCCCGCTGGCACCATCCCACATTGGGCACCATTCCGCCTTCGCGCTTTATTCCTATAGCGGAGGAGACCGCCCAGATCGAGGCTATCGGGTTGTGGTTCTTGGAGGAAGCCTGCCTTCAGATTGTCAAATGGGACAAGATTGGACTGCATGTTCCCATTGTCAGCGTCAACCTTTCCGCAGCACACTTCAGTAATCCCAAATTGACCGAGCAGATTGTGAATATGCTCACGCGGCATGAGCTTTCAGCCAGCCGTCTGACGATCGAGATTACTGAAGGCGGAATGATGCAGCAGAACACGGAAACCATGTCGACGTTAACGGCCCTGCGTAAAATTGGTGTTGGTCTTTCCCTTGATGATTTTGGCACGGGTTTTTCGTCTTTGTCGCGCATTTCACATCTGCCGCTGACTGAAATTAAAATCGACCGAAGCTTCATCATCAACTTTGAAAAAGATGTCAGCTCGCTGATTGTAACAGAAGCGGCCATTAATATCGGCAAGCGGCTTGGCGTGCATGTTGTGACCGAGGGCGTGGAAGATACCTTCCAAGAAACGCGCCTGAGAACAATGGGGTGTGACGTCATGCAGGGGTATCTGTTTGCCCGCCCCATGCCGCCGGGCGATCTTTTGCACTGGGTGCAGACCAGGCCGACTTTTACGCCATAGGCAGCATGGCGCAAAAGTCGGCCTGGCGTTCCAGAGGCCTGATCTCAAATATTACAAAATCTTCTGGCGGGGTGCAGTCCCGACCTGAATCAAAACGACATAAGTAGAAACAACAGGAGATAAAAATGAATAGCATCTCTACTGAAATAAGACACTCACAAAACCGTGCACAGGATTTTGCGGACCTGGAATACCGTCGCAAGTTCATGCAGTTGACGGACAAGGACTGCGCTTCCATTCGCTTGATCAAAGATATTATTGATCGCGAATTGCCGGTTGCTCTTGATAATTTCTATGATCAGGTTCGCAAGACGCCCGAAACCGCCAAGTTTTTTGCAAGTGAAGCAAAAATCGGGCAGGCCAAAAAAGCCCAGCAGGAGCACTGGAAAAATATCTCGTCCGCAAATTTCGATCAGAAATATGCGGAAAAAATACATACGATCGGGAGCGTGCATGCCAGGATCGGGCTTGAACCACGCTGGTACATCGGTGGCTATGCCATTGTCATGGACCACCTGATCCGTAGCATTATCAGCGATCTGGCTCCCAAAACGGGGCTGTTTGCAAAAAAAGCCACCATTTCAACTGAAGAGTTGGGCGAGGCTGTTTCCAGCCTGTGCACGGCGGTCATGCTTGAGATGGATTTGACGATTTCGGTCTATCTGGAAGAGGCTGAAAAAGCACGCCAGAAAACACGTGACGAAGACATTCGCAAAGAACAGACATTCGTGGCGGATAGCTTTGGCATTATCCTTGGCGAAGTGGCTGAGCGCAACCTTTCGCAGAAGATGGATAAGGACCTTCCGGTTGCGTATATTCCGCTGCGCGACAACCTCAACGGCGCCATTGAATCGCTGCGCGAAACCTTGAGCATTGTCAACGAAACGACTGATACTATTGATATCACAGCAGGTGAAATCAATAGTGCTGCCCAGGATCTGGCGCACAGAACCGAACAGCAGGCTGTCTCGGTTGAAAAAACCGCTGCGGCAGTTGAACAGATTACCGCAACGGTTACCTCCACGGCCGCACGTGTTACCGAGGCGAATACATTTGTTTTCAACTGCCAGAACATTACTGAACAGTTTGGTGTGATGATCAATCGCGCCACGGCTGCGATGTCCGAGATTGAACGTTCATCCGAAGCGATTAGCAAAATCACGAACGTCATGTCCAATATTGCGATCCAGACCAATCTGCTCGCCCTGAATACCGGCGTGGAAGCCGCCCGTGCCGGGGAAGCGGGAAGTGGCTTCCGCGTTCTTGCGCAGGAAATCCGTGATCTGGCCAACCGCGCGGGAAATGCCTCCAAGGAGGTTAAAGAACTTGTTGAGACGTCCCGTGGGCAGGTTTTGTCCGGGGTTTCCATCATGGAAGAGGCCGGGCACGCCATCAGCACCATTATTTCTAGCGTGGCAGATATTGGTGATCATCTGAAAGCCATTGCAGAAGCGGCTTCTGAGCAGGCTACAGCTTTGCAGGAAGTCAACAATGCCGTGTCCACCATTGACCAGGGGACACGCCAGAACGCCGCGATGGTGGAAGAAACCTCCGCCGCAAGTTCGGGCATGGCGCAGCAGGCCCGCCAGCTTAAAGGATTGCTGAACGAATTTACTCTGGTCTGATGAGTAAAACTATTATCGCCTTCATAAGCGCCTTCTCCATTATAGAGGAGGCGCTTATTTTGTGTATTCCCAGGTATTCCCACGTGTTGCTTTTGCAGTAATCAATACACCATGTTTACTGCAAATTGCGGCGAAACCTTTACGCCTGTGTTGTGGCCAGCATAATAAATTGCCGACCCGACAATAATACCAAACCGCGAATTCCAGCTATATTCCACTGCCGGGGCAATCTGCCAATCTCCGCTGCTGGATGCAATGTGGTCCACATGTTTGCCATGCGCATCATACCCCCACACACGAGAGCCATTGGCCCAGTCGCGCGCAAGATCCATTGCCAGGACCCAGGACTGGTTGAGCCCATACTCCAAAGAAAATCCACTTTGGCCGCTCATCCCCGGCCGCCCACGGCCATGAAAACCGGTCCCGGTTCCGTAGCTGGTCACATCTTCGAGCTGTGTGGAGGCCAGAGCATGGCGGAACCAGCCCCATGTTCGCAGGCGTAATGCATGATGGCCATTTACAACGTAGGTGGACTGCTCCGTAATCGCCATGCGAAAAACGTAGGCTCCCGTGCCGTTGCTGTCTTGCTTGTTCTGCAATTTGTTGTAATCGCCTGTTGGAAAATAGACCCCGGCGAAAAGGTTGAAGGCGGGAATGTATTTTTTGGGATCAGGGTCAATGAACCGCCAGACCATATCCACGGGAAAATCGCCAAATTTTGGCCCGGATGCATGACCCTGGCCACGTTCCCAACCATAATTGACAACAGTATGGGCCTGAATACTCAAATGGTCGGTAATACCATATTTCCACATGGTTGAATTACTGAAGGTCTGCTGCCGTGGGTGTTGTGGATGGCTGGTGCCATCGGGGCCAAAATAACCGACTGGTTGCGTATAGCTATAATACGGTTCAATCCCCAGGAGACCGGCATGTGCCTCCGCCCCGGAAGGGGAAACCAATGAGCCTGTGTACCATTGCCCATCAGCCGCACGGGTCGTTGCCGGGCAAACGGCCAGAAAAACACCTGATGCCACAAAAAAAGATGGATACTTCATTTTTTTTATTTTTTTAATCATCGTTTTCTTTCGTCACATCATAAGAATACAGTTTTACGGGTTTGGCTGCATATAGCATTGCAAAATAAAATTATGAAGCAGCATCCGCAAAAATAACAAGTTTTTATTATATTAACATCGTAACAATACGGAAACGCAACTTTTTCTCTAATATTCATTTGTTTTACGCTGAAGTTTATCTTGACATTACATCGCGCAGACACAAAAAGCTATATTTTAACCCAAAGCGGCAAAGTTTCATCTACATGGGAATAATGAATTTTGTTAGAGTTCTGCTCAACACATGCCCGGAAATTGCGCTGTTTCTGGCCATAGCCATTGGGTACAGTATTGGAAAAATCCGCTTCGGTTCTTTCCAGCTTGGTGGTGTGGCCGGGTCGCTGCTCGCGGCTGTGGCCATTAGCCAGATCGGTGTTCACATTGACTCCGGCATCAAGGCCGTGTTGTTCGCGCTCTTTATTTATGCCGTTGGTTTTCAAAGTGGTCCGCAGTTTTTTCGTTCACTTGGCCGGCAATCCATGCGCGAAGTGCTTATGGCCGTTGTGCTGGCCGTAAGTGGGTTGCTGACAGTTGTAACCGTTGCCCATATTTTCCATCTGGATAAAGGCTTGGCCGCGGGTATTGCCGCGGGCGGGCTAACCCAGTCCGCCATTATTGGCACGGCCAGTTCCGCGCTGGAAAAGCTGGGGCTGCCTCTGGCCCAGGTGCAGCAGATGCAGGGGAACGTGGCAGTTGGCTACGCGGTTACCTATATTTTTGGTTCTTTGGGGCCAATTGTTCTTTGTGTAAATGTTCTGCCCTGGCTGACCCGGCGCAGCATCCGCGAAGACGCCCTGAAGGCCGAAGCCGCCCAAATGGGGGGTGTGCATATTTATACAGAAGGCGAGCAACCCGCACTGCCGGAGTTTGTCGGCCGTGTTTTTGTCGTCAGCCAGTCAGGCCAGACCGTCAGCCAGGTTGAGGCCGCGACGGTTACAGTGGAACAGATCCATCGCAATGCTCACGCACTCGGCTGGACACCAGATACAC
>CALCDN010000208.1 GCA_937900755.1 uncultured Acetobacter sp.
GGAAGGCCACGAGGCCGGGGCCGCGCAGAAGGATGCGGAGCTCAAGGCGTTCTATACCGGGTGCATGGCCGAACTGGGCGAGTCCTTCCAGGCGGAAAACGCCCGGCGCGACCAGACCCTGACCAAGGCCACGCAGGTTTTTGTCACCACGGTGGTGGAAATCGTGCGGAGCCTTACCGCACTGGACGGCGCGGTGTTGCAGGGCATGCAGCGTGACCTTCTGGCCGATGCGGCCAGCTTTGCCCGCGAGTGCGAGGGCGATGTGACGGTACAGTGCAGCCCGCTCGACCTGCCACGCCTTCAGGCCGTGCTGCAAAACGAGGGCGGCGTGCAGGTCATGGCCGTGTCGGACATGGCGCAGGGCATTATACGAATTTCCACGGCAGCCAACACCATTGTCATTGATCCAGTGCAGTGGCGCAAAAGCATGGCTGAGAAAATAGTTGCCAGTGTAACAGCACTTGCGCGCCAGCGCATGCAGCAGAATACTGGGCAGGCATAAGCAGGCGGAGACGACCATGACAACAGACAACACCGACATCGGGCTTGAGGATTTTGCCACAACCACGCCAGCCCCGGATGCCTCCGCCACGGCAGCACCCGCCGGTGCGGCTCCCGCCCCCGATGGCAAGGATGTGGACGACGCCCAAAAAGAGGCCGTTTACGATATTCCGGTCAAGATTACGGCGGTTATCGGCACGGCGACCATGCCGGTCAACCAGTTGCTGCGCCTTGGGCGCGGGGCCGTGGTCGAGCTGGACCGCAAGCTGGGCGAGGCGGTGGATATTTACGCCAACAACCGCCTGATCGCCCGTGGCGAAGTGGTGGTGGTTGATGACAACCATATTGGCGTGACCATGACGGAAATTCTGTCCTCCTCCGCAACCAACGGTTAAGCGCTTTGGCCGGACCCGCAGCAACAGCCTTGCCCGCCATGCAGCCAGCCGCTGCCGGGCTGGGCGCGGGTGCGTTTGTGGTGCCGGTCATTACGTGCGTTGTGGCGTTTGCGGTGGTGATCGGGCTTATTTTTTTATCCCGGTATGGCCTCAGGTTCATGGAGCCATACCTGCTCAAGGGGCGGCAGACGCCCAATCTGGCGGTCATGGAAAGTGTTGCCGTGGACCAGCGCAGGCGGGTGAGCGTCATCCGCTACGGCCAGAAAAAAGGGCTGATCCTGACAGGGGGCGGTAACGACGTGTTCATGGGGTGGGTGGACGAGTCCGCGCCCCAGGCGCAGCCGCAGGTCCGGCCCGACCCACTGCCCTGCCTGCAAACGCGGAGTCCCGAGCCTTGAGAGTTCCAGCCCTTACAAGACGTGGCGTGTGGTTTGCCAGCCTGGCGCTCTGCACGCTGGCGGTTGGCGTGCTGGCGGGCATGCCCGTTGTCGCCCATGCCCAGTCGATCGCGCTTGACCTGGGCAAGGGGGGGGATGCGGGCACTACCAGCCGTATTATCCAGCTTACCGCGCTGCTGACCGTGCTCTCGCTCGCTCCCAGCCTGCTGGTCATGGTTACGGCGTTCACCCGGATCATTGTTGTGCTCTCGCTCCTGCGCGGGGCCATTGGCGCGCAGGGAACGCCGCCCAACACGGTGCTGATCGGGCTTGCCCTGTTCCTGACCTTTTTTGTCATGCAGCCCACGTTCGAACAGTCG
Source organism: uncultured Acetobacter sp. (assembly GCA_937900755.1). Lineage (GTDB taxonomy): Bacteria > Pseudomonadota > Alphaproteobacteria > Acetobacterales > Acetobacteraceae > Acetobacter. Next base: position 1,654 of record CALCDN010000208.1, read on the forward strand.
TGGGAGCGGGGCATCGCCCCCATGATGGACGGGCAGGTGGAGGAAATGGAAGGGCTCAAGGCCGCGGCGGAACCGTTTCGCACGTTCATGCTGGCGCATGTGCGCTCGGCTGACCTGGCCACGTTCGAGCGTCTGGCCAATGTCACCCCCACCGCCACCCCGGCGGACACCCCGTGGCGTGTGCTCATGCCCGCTTTTATGGTGGGCGAACTCAGCCGTGGGTTCGAGATGGGGTTCTTGCTGTATCTGCCGTTCCTGGTGATTGATATTGTCACCTCCAGCGTGCTGATGAGCCTGGGGATGATGATGTTGCCACCGGCGACCATTTCGTTGCCGTTCAAGCTCATTTTCTTTGTGCTGGTGGATGGGTGGCAGATGGTGGCGGGGGGGCTTGTCCGCAGCTTTGGCGGCTAGGTGGTGCTGCCTGCCCGGCAGGACCACTTGCGGAGTCCACGCGCTTTATTGCGCCATGATAATAAAGAGTCGCATGTAGGGCGTTTGACCCTGTCATATTGCAAGGTTTTTAGAAATTGCGGTGGGGTCGCGGGCTTGCCCATTACGGCAAAAAAGCTATCATTTCCCGCAGGGCAGCCATAAGCTTCCCCCCACCATAGGGTACGGGTGTGGGGGAGTGGCGCCTACAGTATTGTTTTAATGGAATTTTATGTATTGGGGGAAAAAGCGGATTGTCAATGGATCAGGCAATCTTCTGTAAAGACATCTAGTCACGAACGCGGTATGAAGACGCTTGCTTGTCTGGTCCGTGTGTCTGGATGAGAACAGATTATCTGCTTTTTATCTCAAGGGGCGTCTTCCGGCGTTTCCTGATTTTTGTGAATGTGCAAGGGGGGCCATTAGGCCAGAAAACGGCTGGTGTTCTGTTCCGCCCGAGGGGAGGAACCGCCAGTGGTTGCCACGCAAGGTGCCCCAACAATATGAAGGAAGTTGCACGGATATGCTGCAATGGCTGAACAAGGACGCTCCGTTCCGCGATAAAATCCGGGTCGTGATGCTGTGTCTGGAAGCATATTTCATGTTCCAGATTATTGTGGAGACGGTTGGCTTTTTCTGGCATGCGCCAGCCCATTACACATACATCATCAACATGGCCGCCCTTGTTTTCGGGCAGGTTGTTGTGCTGCAGATCTGGCGGTGGTTTACGAGCCTGATTACCGAACCGGTTGAAAAGCTGGTCAAGATGGGCGAGGAACTGGGCGACGGCGTGAGCCATACCAATGTTCCCTTCCTCAAAAACAAGGATTGCGTTGGCCGTCTGGCCCGGATCATGGCGCGGTTTTCGCGCATGGTGGACGAGCAGGCCACAGCCCGCCAGCGGCAGGAAAAGATGGCGTCCGAAATCCGGGACGCGCTCGAAGGCAGCCAGGGCCGGGACAAGCATACGCATCTGGTTATCGAGCAGCTTGGTCAGGCTCTGGCCGACATGGCCCAGGGTGACCTGCGCGCCCGGATAGACGACCCGATCTTTGAGGGTGAATTCGCCCCCCTGCGTGACGCGTTCAACCATTCCGCATCCCGCCTGAACGAAGCCCTGAGTGCTGTTGCCTCCAACTCGGACCTGATTTCCACCGGGGCTGCCGAAATTTCCACCGCGTCGGACGATCTGGCCAAGCGGACGGAAAAGCAGGCCGCAAACCTTGGCCAGGCCGCCTCCTCCGTGCGGACCATTACCGAAGGTGTGCAGAGCAACGCCAAAGCCTGTGCCGATGCCAATGCCGAAAGCCAGCAGGCGCTGGAAAAGGTCAAGGCGGCAACCACCGTCATGACCGAAACCACCAAGGCCATGGACGGGATCAAAAGCTCCTCCGATGCGATTGGCGAAATTATTTCGGTCATTGACGGCATTGCCTTCCAGACCAACGTGCTGGCCCTGAACGCAGGGGTGGAAGCCGCCCGTGCGGGTGAAGCCGGGCGCGGGTTTGCCGTGGTCGCGCAGGAAGTGCGCTCGCTCGCAGAGCAGTCCGCTACATCCGCCTCCGAGATCAAGCGCCTGATTTCCGTTGCCGCCGAGCAGGTGGTCAAGGGCGTGGACCTGGTGCAGCAGACCGGCCGCTACCTGAGCGACTTTGCCGGAAGCACCCAGAACATCGCCACCAGGGTGGAGGAAATTTCCTCCTCCACGCAGGACCAGGCCCAGCGCCTGTCTGAAGTGACCGCCTCCATTGGCGGCATGGACCAGGTGACGCAGCAGAACGCGGCCATGGTGGAAGAAACCACGGCGGCCAGCCACAACCTGACCGCCGAAACACGGACCCTGGCGGCAACGCTCAGCCGCTTCAAAATGGACACATCGGGTGCGCGCGCAAACCGCGCCGCGCGTCCGGCGCTGGCAGCACCCCCCCGCCCCGCAGCAC
>CALCDN010000209.1 GCA_937900755.1 uncultured Acetobacter sp.
GCACCAGCACCAGCACCAGCACCAGCACCAGCACCAGCACCAGCACCAGCACCAGCACCAGTTGCTGACCTGGATGAACTGCGGATACAAGCTGAAATTGACCGCCTCCGGCTTCTTTTTAAAAAAGATGTCCCCGTTGCGTTCATGCCGACCGAAACCCAAAAAGAAACTTGGCTGACCCTGGCGCGCCAGCAGACCAGCCAGACAGGCTACGCTATTCAAATTCCGCAAACTGTTGTGATCGCGGACCGCAATCCTACCGTGCAACGCGCCTGTGTTGTTGTGGCCCGCCCGGATACACCTGAGTGGACCATCATTGGCTGCACACGCATTTCCACGGGCACAATAGGGCGCAAACACCACTACATTACCCCTGTCGGCATTTTTACCAATACAGCGGACAGGTTGGGCTACCGCGCGCAGGGGACCAAAAATGAAAACGGGATCATGGGGAATGGTACCAAAGGTATGCGTGTCTGGGATTTTGGGTGGCGCGTAGCCGAAAAAGGATGGCTACCCAGCCGGGAGCAAGGCCCCATACGCCTGGAAATGCACGCAACAGACCCTGTTTTTCTGGAGCGCCAGCTCGGCCACATGGCCTCGGCGGGGTGTATTCGTATTCCCGCGGCACTGAACATCTACATAGACAGAAATGGCCTGCTTGACGCCGAATATGAGCGTAAGGCAGCAACCGACAGGCGCTTTCAGGCTCTGCTGCGCACAGACAGAACCCCCTCCATTCTGGCAGGCACGGCGGTTATTGTCGTTGACAGTGCGCCGCCCCCCCAGCAAGTCACAACGGCCCAGAACCAATCACCCAATCTTGTATCTGCCAAACTGCCCAATTCGCCTATTCATTAAGGCCATGGTGCATCAAAAAGCGCGTATTCCCGCCATGGTGCGTGAACAGGCATAACACACAGAGTGGGCCACACCGGATATGATACAGAGCACGCCCCTTTGTGCGAACACCTCCCTTACAGCCAGCAAGCCAAGCTCCCACCAGCTTTTTACGGACCTTATACAGCGCGCCCTGGCACATGCGCCTGCTCCGTACGCACTGGTCTGGCCATGCGAGGAACACGCGCTGGCTGGCCCGCTGGACGCGGCACAAAAAGGCATTATCCAGCCGATTTTAATTGGTGATGAGGCCTGTATGCGCGCAACCGCGCAAAAGGCGCATATTGACCTGACACCCTACCAGATCATTCCCGCATCAACGCCTCAGGCCGCTGCCCAGAAAGCCGTTGAACTTGCCAGGGCGGGCCACGTGCAGGGCCTCATGAAAGGCAGCCTGCATACGGATGTGCTGATGCATGCCGTTGTGTCTCCCTCCAGCGGGTTATGCACCGGCCGCAGGATCAGCCACGTGTTCCTGCTTGCCGTTCCGGGTTATAAAAACCTGCTTTTTGTGACCGATGCGGCAATCAATATTTTCCCTGACCTGTCAACTAAGCGGGATATCGTTCAAAACGCCATAGACCTGCATATCGGGCTCGGACTTGGGCAGCCCAATGTTGCCATTCTTTCTGCCGTGGAGGTCATCAACCCTAAAATTCCCAGCACGCTGGATGCGGCAAGCCTGTGCAAGATGGCCGAGCGCGGCCAGATTACAGGGGGACTGCTGGATGGGCCTCTGGGCATGGACAACGCCATAGACCCCGAAGCCGCCAGAATAAAAGGCCTGACATCCCCCGTGGCCGGACAGGCCCAAATTCTGGTGACCCCGGACCTGGAGGCGGGGAACATGTTGGCCAAAAACCTGATTTTCATGGCACAGGCGGACTCAGCGGGCATAGCCCTTGGGGCAAAGGTTCCCATCGTGCTGACAAGCCGTGCGGACAGCGTGCAGGCCCGCCTGGCGTCCGCTGCCATTGGCGCCATATACGCCAGGCATCTGGCGCAACAGGCTGCCGCCTTTTAAGCGGGACACCATGCGAGAACCTGCCTATGTCTAACGTTATCATCGTTTTTAATGCCGGGTCATCCAGCCTGAAGTTCACGGTTTTTCAAGTAGACGAAAAATCAGACATTAAAAAAATGATCAAGGGTCGGCTCGAATATGATGTTGAGACATTCCATTTTCTGGCGTCCGACCAGAATGATCATCTCATCGAGCAGACAACACATGCATTGCACCAGACAAAACCACTGGAATACCTGCTGACATGGCTGGCTGAACACGAACAGGGACGGCACAATATTATTGCCGCAGGGCATAGAATTGTGCATGGCGGTCCAGATTTTCTGGCCCCCGTACAGGTGAGCCCAGCGGTTCTGGAACAGCTTGAAGCCCTGACCCCCTTTGCCCCTGTCTCTTATACACATCTCCGAGCCCACGAGCCACTGAG
>CALCDN010000210.1 GCA_937900755.1 uncultured Acetobacter sp.
CTTCCACACTGACCTTGTCTGTTTCCAGTTCCACAACCGGTTCGTCTTCCTTGACCGCGTCACCGGGCTGTTTCAGCCACTTCCCTACCGTGGCGGTGGTCACACTTTCTCCAAGGGTCGGTACTTTAATTTCGGTCGGCATGGGTATTGTCTCGCTCACGTTAGGGTCTGCAAAAAGGTAAAGGCCGGAGGGGACCCCCGGCCTGTGCCAGTGTCAGATCAGACGTCAATCAACAGGCGGCGGGGGTCTTCCACATTCTGCTTGAGCCGCACAAGGAAGCTGACAGCCTCCTTGCCGTCCACGATACGATGGTCGTAGGACAGGGCCACATACATCATGGGGCGAATGACCACCTGGCCATTTACGGCGACCGGGCGTTCCTGAATGGAGTGCATGCCCAGAATACCGGACTGCGGGGAGTTCAGGATCGGGGTGGACAGCAAGGACCCGTAAATACCACCATTGGTGATGGAGAACGTGCCACCAGACAGTTCATCCAGCTTGAGCGTGCCTTCACGCGCGGCCTTGCCAAAGCCCGAAATGGTTTTTTCAATCTGGGCAAAGCCCATTTTGTCCGCATCACGAATGACCGGCACAACCAGGCCATTGGGGCCACCCACGGCAATGCCGAGGTTGATGAAGTCACGGTAAATAACGTCTTCGCCATCGATTTCGGCGTTAATGGCGGGGAATTCCTTCAGCGCCGCAATAACCCCGCGGGAGAAGATGGACATGTAACCCAGCTTCACACCATGCTTTTTGACAAAGCTGTCCTGGAATTCGGCACGCAGCGCCATGGCGCCGGACATGTCGATTTCGTTAAACGTGGTCAGCATGGCCGCCGTGTTCTGTGCTTCCTTCAGGCGGCGGGCAATGGTGCGGCGCAGGCGCGTCATTTTCACGCGTTCTTCGCGCGGGTCGTCCTTACGAGCGGGCTTGGGCGCTGCTGCGGGCGTAGCTGCCTGCGGCTGGGACAAAAAGCCCAGGACATCGCCTTTGGTAATACGCCCGCCAAGGCCCGTGCCCTGACCGACCTGCCCTGCGTTCAGGCCGTTTTCGGCCATGATCTTGCGTGCCGCTGGCAGGGCGGCGGCGGAATCAACCGCCGGAGCCGCGGGCTTTGCCGCCGGGGCTGCAGGGGCTTCCACTTTCTTTTCCGGTGCCACGGCCTTGGGTGCGGCGGGGGCTGCCCCTGCCTTGCCGGGTTCCACGGTTGCAAGAAGTGCGCCCACTTCAACCTCGTCCCCTTCCTTTACGGCCTGCGGGCCAAGCACGCCTGCCTGCGGGGCGGCAACTTCCACACTGACCTTATCAGTTTCAAGTTCAACGACCGGCTCGTCTTCCTTGACTGCATCGCCCGGCTGCTTGAGCCATTTGGCAATGGTTGCCGTGGTTACGCTCTCGCCCAGTGTTGGCACCTTGATCTCGACTGACATCCTGTTCCCCATTCTTCTCAAGAAAGGTCCTGTGTGGGGCAATGGTTTTTCCACACAGGATTTTCCTTCCGCGTAAGGCGGACAATTTTTCTAAAATTCCAGACCCTGCTCAGCGACCCGCCTTGATCCCCAGCGCGCGGTCCACGAGGTCCGCCTGTTCGGCGGCATGGATGCGGGCCAGACCCGTGGCCGGGCTTGCGGCTGCCGCACGCCCCACATACTGCGGACGCCCGGCCTTGTGGCCTGCCCGCACCAGAGCCTGTTCAATCCGCCGGTCCACAAAGTGCCATGCACCGCCATTTTCCGTTTCTTCCTGACACCAGACAATGTCCGCATCAGGATAACGCTTGAGCTCGGCCGCGAGTGCTGCTTCGGGGAAGGGGTAGAGTTGCTCCACACGCACGATGGCGACATCCTTGATGTCCTTCTCGCGCCGTGCCGCCAGCAGGTCGTAATAGACCTTGCCCGAGCAGACCACCACCCGGCGGACCTTGGCGTCTGGCCCAAGGGCATCGGCTTCAGGCAGAACGGGGTTGAAGCGTGTGCCCGGGCCAAAATCCGCCAGGGCGGAAACAGCCAGCTTGTGCCGCAGCAGGGACTTGGGCTCCATCAGCACCATTGGCTTGCGGTAGTCCAGCTTGAGCTGGCGGCGCAGGGCATGGAAGTAGTTGGCTGGCGTTGTAATGTTGCACACGAACATGTTGTCTTCAGCGCAGAGCTGAAGGTAACGCTCCAGACGGGCGGAGGAATGTTCGGGACCCTGACCTTCATACCCGTGGGGCAGAAGCAGCACCAGACCGGACATACGCAGCCACTTGGTCTCGCCCGAGGCAATGAACTGGTCAATAATGACCTGCGCACAGTTGGCGAAGTCCCCGAACTGCGCTTCCCACAAAACCAGTGTCTGCGGGTTACGTACGGAATAGCCATATTCAAAACCCAGCACGCCGTATTCGGACAGCAGCGAGTTCCAGATTTCGATTTTCGCCTGATCGGCCTGAATATGGTTCAGCGGTGTGCAGGGCGTCTGGTTGACCTGGTCCGTCCATGTGGCATGGCGCTGGCTGAAGGTGCCACGCTGGCAGTCTTCGCCGGACAGGCGCACCCGGTGGCCTTCAAGCAGCAAGGAGCCAAAGCCCATGGCCTCACCCGTTGCCCAGTCAAACCCCTCGCCCGAGCTGAACATGCCAGCCTTGGCCTTGAGCTGGCGCGCGATCTTGGAGTTGAGGTTGAAGCCTTCGGGCACCTTGGTGATGGCGGCACCAATTTTTTGCAGCGCATCAAGGGCCACACCGGTTTCAGGCCAGGCCTGTTCGGGCTTTCTGGCTGGCGCCGTCAGCCCTTTCCAGTTGCCTTCCAGCCAGTCAGCCTTGTTGACCTTGTAGGACTCGGCGGCTTTGTAGTCGGCCTCCAGCCGGTCCTGGAACGCATCCCACTGTGCCTGCGTTTCGGCCTCGGTCATCACACCTGTTTCCACCACGCGGCGGGCATACAGGGTATGCGGCGTTTCGTGGCTGGCAATGGCCTTGTACATAACGGGCTGGGTAAAGACCGGTTCGTCCGTTTCGTTGTGGCCATGGCGGCGGTAGCAGACGATGTCGAGCACGATGTCGCTTGCAAACGCCAGCCGGTAATCGGCGGCAAGGCGCGAGGCGTAGATGACCGCCTCGGCGTCATCCCCGTTCACATGCAGGACTGGTGCTTCAATGGATTTGGCAAGGTCCGTGCCATACACACCGGAATGTCCACATTCGGGATTGGTGGTAAAGCCGATCTGGTTGTTGACCACCATATGAATGGTGCCACCCGTGCGGTAGCCGGGTAGCTGGGACATGGCAAAGGTTTCATACACAATGCCCTGGCCGGCAAAAGCCGCATCACCATGAATGACAATGCCCATGCTGCCATTGCGGTTTTGCGTATCGCCCGCATCATCCTGCGTTGCGCGCACCTTGCCCAGCACCACCGTGTCCACCGCTTCGAGGTGGGAGGGGTTGGGCAGGAGGGAAATATGGACCGAACGCCCGCTGACTTCCACATCGGCCGAAGAACCTAGATGGTACTTGACGTCCCCCGAGCCTTCCACGTTGTCAGGCTTGAAGGAGCCACCGGCAAATTCATTGAAAATGGCCACGTAGGGCTTGCGCACCACGTTGACCAGCGTGTTCAGGCGGCCACGATGGGCCATGCCGATGGTCACCGAGCCAACACCCTGCACGGCGGACTGGTCCACAATGGCATGCAGGGCGGGAATGGAGATTTCGCCCCCTTCCAGGCCAAAGCGCTTGGCGCCTACGTAACGCTTCTGGCAGAATGCCTCAAACCCTTCGGCCTCAGCCAGGTTTTTGAGAATACTCTTGCGTTCGGCCACGCTGACATTTTGCTGCCAGTTGTCGCTTTCCAGACGGTTGCGGAACCACTCGCGCTGCCCGGCATTACGGGCATACAGGTATTCCGCACCAATATTGCCACAGTAAACGCCGCGCAGGGCTGCAATAACGTCCTTGACCCTGGCTGTGCTACGCCCCTTGAGCAGGGGGTCCAGCAAGGAGCCGATGAAGACTTCGCGGTCCAGGTCCTTGGGGCCAAAGCCGTAGGTCTGCGGGTCCAGTTCCTCACGCTGCGTGGGAACCTTGAGCCCCAGCGGGTCCAGCGTTGCTTCCAGATGACCATATTCACGGTAGGCGCGCACCAGCCGGGCAATGGCCAGGCTGTCCTGTGCGGCCAGCCCGCCAGCCGGACCACCCTTGGCGGGTGGCGGTGGCTCTTCGCCCGTAATAATGGACTGGCGCGGCGCCCACGATGCGCCAAGCGCGTCATGCAGTACGGCCGCCTCGTCATCCCCCAGCGAACTGAAGAGAATATCGAAGGAGGGATCTACACTTTTTGGATCCTTCGCCCACTGGGCATACAAATCCGCAAGGTACGCGATATTGGCACCGTTCAGAGCGGTTGCCAGCATATCCGAGACCGCCATCTCACATTCCTCCCTGTCGCGGGGTGATCACGCGCCGCAGACCAGATGTTGTGTCACACTCCAACGTAAGCCGGACCATCTTTTCCTTCACCCCACCCATACGGCGAGGTGCCCTTGATATCCCTTGCCAGGGGCACACAGCCCCCGGCTCTTTCTGTCTCAAGAGCTAGACCGGCCATGGGGCCGTAACAAGGGCACCGCCTGTCACGCTCTAGCGAGGCTGTGTGCGGCCTGTGCCGCCTGCGCGCCGTGCTCAAGCCAGCTTTCGCTGCTCATTTCCGCCAGACGGGAGGCTGTACGGGCGAATGCATCCGATCCCTCGCCCTCGGTAAACAGTTTGTCAGGTGCGGCCGCAGCCGAGGCAAACAGCAGATTTCCGTTGTCATACAAGGCATCTATGAGGGTGATGAAGCGCCGTGCCAGGTTGGCCTCGTCCTGTCCCATGAGGGGGATGTTGTCGATCACGACAACGGGAAAACGCCGTGCCAGCGCCAGATAGTCATTTGGCCCCAGCGGCTTTCCACACAAAGAGTTGAAATCGAACCGGCACACCGGCCCCGCCGCCTGCTCCACCACAAAGCTGCGGCCGATAAACTCCAGCGTAACCGGCTGGGGGCTGGCCGCACCGGCCTGATGGGCAAAAATGCGGTCAAGTGTGGCGTGGGCCTGCGCATCGGCGGGGACCAGCCATGTCTGGCGGTCCTGCTCGCGCCCGCGCCGGTAATCCCTTGGCGAATCCAGCTCGATCGTATCCAGCTCGCGCCGGATAATGGCGATGAAGGGCTTGAAGGCGTCCGCCCCCGGCCTGTTCTGGAACAGTTGCGCAGGCTCGGTGTTGGATGTGGCGACAATCACCACCCCATCGGCGAACAGGGCCTCGAACAGGCGGCCCAGAATCATGGCGTCCGCGATATCGTTCACCTGAAACTCGTCAAAGCACAAAAGCCGCACGCGAGCCGCAATGGTTCTGGCCAGCGGGGGAATAGGGTCGGCCATGCCGGGGTTGGCTACCTTGAGGGCATGCAGCTTCTGGTGCACGTCCTGCATGAAGCGCAAAAAATGGATGCGCTCCTTGAGCCTGACCGGCGCACACCCGAAAAACAGGTCCATGACCATGGTTTTGCCACGGCCCACCCGCCCTACAATATAAAGTCCACGCGGGCCGTCCTGTGGAGCCTGCGTGGGCGAGTTCATCAGCTTTTTGGCAAGACCCGCCAAAAACCCCCGCCCCTTGCCCGCGGCAGGTGCCGCCTGTGGCGCACGCTCGGGCATGGTGGCCAGTTCGCGCCACAACTGGTCCAGACGTTCGACCACACGGGCCTGGTCTGGATCGCTCTTGATGTCCCCGGTGGCAATGCGCTGCCGGTAAACTGCCAGAGGCCCCTGTGCGGTCGCAGCGGAGGCCCCGCTCGTGTTCATGTCTGTCATAATTCTGCCCGATAACGGCTTGGAGGCTCTTTAAGCAAGCATCATCACCTCTCCTAACCGTGTCGTGACAAGGCGGGAGGGCTCTGGTGCTGTCGAGGGGTCCACCATACCCTTACTGGAGTCCTCGCCATGACCGACTGGAACGCGTATCGCGCCAACATGCAAAACAACGTCAAGGCGCTGGCGCAACTGACCCCCAATACGCTCAAGGGGTTGCAAACGCTGGAAACCCCCCTCCCCGAACTCAAGCACCTGGATGCCAAGACGCGGGAGCTGATTGCGCTGGCCGTGGCCGTGACCACGCGCTGCGATGGCTGCATTGCCGTCCATTCCGCCGCCGCGCGCAAGGTTGGCGCAAGCAAGGAGGAAATTGCCGAAGCCCTTGGCGTGGCCGTGGCGCTGAACGCAGGCGCGGCCCTTGTCTACTCCAGCCGGGTGATGGAAGCGTTCGACAGCACGGAAGGCTAGGGCGGGCCCGACCGACCCGGGCAACACCCTACCTGAAGCGGCAGGGCTGCCCGATCGTGGGGGCCTCATCGGTCTGGATAACCAGAAGCTGCACCGGTCCGTCCCCCACATTGCCCGCATAATGGCCTATGCGCCCCTGCCCGTCGCGCACACTACGCTGGTCCTCGCCCAGCGATATTTCTCCAGGCCCCATGACCACCTTTGTCCCGTCCATGGCGGTCACAAACCATGACCCGCTGAGCGGAATAATCCACTGCACCTTGGGGTCGGGGTGCCAGGTGCCATCCCAGTGGGCGGGCTGGACGGTAAAAATCATCTGCCCCGCACCCCGAGCCAGCCGGTCCTGCCATTGGGGGCCCGCCGGGGGGGACATGGTCTTGAGGTCAAAATTCCGCAGCGGGCATTTTGTCATGTGGCTCATACCGGATGTGTCCGTCCAGTTATGCCAGTACCACATTGTGGGGACCTGCCTGTCAGGCGCCTGAGTCTGTGTCTGGGCCTGAGCCTGAGCCTGAGCCTGAGCCTCGCGCGAAAACAGGCTCAGGCCCACAGACAAACACAGGAGCAGGGCCATATGGCGCCTGCAAATTTTTCCAGCCAGAACTGCGGGAATGATTTTGTGAACGTCCATTGTCAGGCCCTTATCCATTAGAAACCAGAAAACTGTTGAACACAGCGTAACAGAACCCGGCCTGCCACACCCGGTTCTGTGCAGGCACCCGCGCCCTATTCGGCCTGCGCCAGGGGGAGTGTTGGCATGCCGTGCCCACCGGGCTTGAGCACCCACACACGCGCCCCCCGCTTTTGGCGGTCGTTGGTCACGCGCACGCCGTGCGCCAGAAAAACAGCCTGCGCCCCACCCCGCCAAGCGGAAAAACGATCCAGCCTGACAGGCACGTCCGGGCAGGACGCCCGCAGTGGCGCAACGCTCACCACCGCCGCCGCCTGCGCACAGACATCATCGGGCAAGATCGCACGCCCATCTGATCCATCATGGATCCGCAGAATAACTTCCTGCCCGTAACGCAGCATGGCGCAGGTGCCTGCCTCCTCACCGTCACCACAGATCAGGCTGCCATCGGCTGTTTCCGCCCCTGCCGCACCCTTGGCGGGAAAATCGGCGACAGGCAGGGCCATTGCCTGCGCCCACGCTGCTTTTACAACGCGTTCATCCCGCGCATGGCCCATGACGCGCAGGGTGGCCACGTCCGTTACCCCCACCAACTGCCCGTCCGGGCTGATCAGAATATCCGGCCGGGTCATCAGCCACGGGGTTATGGTCCCCAACAGCACCGCGGACAGTCCCCACCACCGCCACGCACCCCGCCACAGGCACAACCAGCATAGCCCAAGCAGAACAGCGCACAGCCCCCAGCCCGGCATGGCGGGCACAGCAATACGCGCCCCCGGCCACCCGGCCACCATATGCGCCAGCCACAGCACAATGCGCACGCCACCATTCATAAGGTGTAAAAACGGACCATCGGCATGCAAGGGCATGGCGAGCAGCGCCATCAGCCCCAACGGCATGATCCATACCCCCATAAGGGGCACGGCCAGCAGGTTGGCCAGCACAAAAAACGGCTGCACAACCCCAAAATGGGCCATAACCACCGGCAGGGTGGCCGTGCCCGCCAAAAGGCTTGTCAGCACCAGCGTGGCACTCTGGCGGGCCAAGGCCTGCCTCGCCCCCGTAAGCCCTGACAGGCTCCGCAGCAGGCGCGGGTGCAAAACCTCATACCCCGCAACAAGCGCCATGACCGCCGCCATGGACATCTGGAACGCCACATCCAGCACAACCTGCGGGGCCGGCAGCAACATAAGCGTTGCCGCCAGCGCAAGCCCCCGCATGGACACGGCCCTGCGCCCCGCCACAAGCCAGCGCACCACCACGCAGGCCAT
>CALCDN010000211.1 GCA_937900755.1 uncultured Acetobacter sp.
AGTGGCTCATCATCCACACAGAGTTGATGGGCTTGCCAATTTCCTGACGGGAAATTTCCTTGGTCATGGCAGCCTGCACTTCGTCCGTGCAACGCGACCATGCGTCAACCACCTTGTTGTAGCGCTCGCCAGCCGTAATCAGACCATCCTGATACTGCTGTTCAAACTCCTTGACCTCGGTAGCCGTACGGTCGACCAGTTCCTTCTTTTCGGCGGGAATGATCATATCATCCTTGCCGAAGGAAATGCCCGCTTTAGCCGCGTGGCGGAAACCCAGGGCCATCAGACGGTCGCAGAAAATGACCGCTTCCTTCTGGCCGCAGTGACGGTAGACCGTGTCGATCACGTCGGACACGGCTTTCTTGGTCAGCTGGCGGTTGATCAGGGAGAACGGGACAGTTTCGTGCTTGGGCAGAATCTGCGCGATGAGCACACGACCAGGCGTGGTCACGGCAGTTTCGTAAACACGCTTGCCGTCTGGACCAATCTGCTCGAACCGTGCCCGAATTTTGTCATGCAGCTTCAGCGCGCCCGCATTGAGAGCATATTCAACTTCCCCAATGGAGGAGAAGGACGCGGCACCCGCCTTGACCAGTTCACCCGTGGTTTCGTTGTACTCGTTCCGATCGGGCGTGACCTTGAACTCGGGAGTTTCGAGGCTGAGATAATACAGCCCCAGAACAATATCCTGCGACGGCACGATAATCGGCTTGCCGTTTGCCGGGCTGAGAATGTTGTTGGTCGACATCATCAGCACGCGGGCTTCAAGCTGGGCTTCCAGGCTGAGCGGCACATGCACGGCCATCTGGTCACCGTCAAAGTCCGCGTTGAAGGCGGTGCAGACCAGAGGGTGCAGCTGAATGGCCTTGCCTTCCACCAGCACCGGCTCGAACGCCTGGATACCAAGACGATGCAGGGTCGGGGCGCGGTTCAGCAGAACCGGATGTTCACGGATAACTTCTTCAAGAATATCCCAGACTTCCGGGCGCTCTTTTTCCACCATGCGCTTTGCAGCCTTGATGGTGGTGGCGTGGCCGTATTTTTCCAGCTTGGCGTAGATGAAGGGCTTGAACAGCTCAAGCGCCATCTTCTTGGGCAGACCGCACTGGTGCAGCTTGAGCTCAGGCCCGACCACGATAACCGAACGACCGGAATAATCAACGCGCTTGCCCAGAAGGTTCTGACGGAAGCGGCCCTGCTTGCCCTTGAGCATATCGGACAGGGATTTGAGCGGACGCTTGTTGGCCCCGGTAATGGCGCGGCCACGGCGGCCGTTGTCGAACAGGGCGTCAACGGCTTCCTGCAGCATGCGCTTTTCGTTACGCACGATAATATCGGGCGCGCGCAGTTCCATCAGCCGCTTGAGACGGTTGTTACGATTGATAACGCGGCGATACAGGTCGTTCAGATCGGATGTGGCAAAGCGCCCACCATCCAGCGGCACAAGCGGACGCAATTCCGGCGGAATAACCGGCACCAGGTCCAGGATCATCCATTCAGGGCGCGCGCCACTTTCAGAGAAAGCCTCAACCAGCTTCAGCCGCTTGACGAGCTTCTTGCGCTTGGCCTCGGACGTGGTTTCCTTGAGGGCCTGACGCAGTTCAACCTTTTCGGCATCGCACTCAATGCGCTCAAGAACCTTCTTGATCGCTTCGGCGCCAATGCCGACTTCAACCCCTTCCTCGCCGTAATCATCCATCGCGTCGAGATACTGCTCTTCGGTCAGGAGGGTGTACTGCTTGAGCGGCGACGTACCGGGTTCGAGAACCAGATAGTTCTCGAAATACAGGACTTTTTCGAGGTCCTTGAGCGTCAGGTCGACCATGAGGCCGATCCGGCTTGGCAGGGACTTCAGGAACCAGATATGCGCAACAGGGCTTGCAAGCTGGATGTGGCCCATGCGTTCACGCCGGACTTTGGCCAGCGTGACTTCAACGCCGCATTTTTCGCAGATAATACCGCGAAATTTCATCCGCTTGTATTTGCCGCACAGACATTCATAGTCCTTGATCGGGCCAAAGATCCGAGCGCAGAACAGGCCATCACGTTCGGGTTTGAACGTACGGTAGTTAATGGTCTCGGGCTTCTTGATTTCACCGAAAGACCAGGAACGGATCTGCTCGGGTGATGCGAGCTGGATCTTGATCTGGTCAAAGGTCATCGCCTGGCCAGTCTGGCCAAGAATTTTCATGAGTTCATTCATGTGCAGAAGCCCCCAAAGGGAAATGGAGCGCTGGAGCCATGGCTCCAGCCTCCTTCTTGAAATAAGTACGGATTGTGGCGGGGAAAGTCACAGTTAGTCTGCCCCCTGCTCCAACTCCACATTGAGACCAAGGGATTTGAGTTCCTTGATCAACACGTTGAAGCTTTCCGGTATACCGGCTTCGAAGTCATCCTGTTCGCGCACGATCGCTTCATAAACCTTTGTTCGGCCAGATACGTCATCCGACTTCACGGTCAGCATTTCCTGCAAGGTGTAGGCCGCGCCGTAAGCTTCGAGCGCCCACACTTCCATTTCCCCGAAGCGCTGACCACCAAACTGCGCCTTACCACCCAGCGGCTGCTGCGTAACCAGCGAGTACGGCCCAATGGAGCGGGCATGGATCTTGTCATCAACAAGATGATGCAGCTTGAGCATGTAAATGTAACCGACTGTCGTCTTGCGTTCGAACTGTTCGCCCGTCCGCCCGTCGATCAACTGCGACTGGCCCGATTTGTTGACACCAGCCTTTTCCAGCATGGCTTCAATATCGGGAATGGAGGCCCCATCAAACACCGGCGTTGCAATCGGCACGCCCTTGCGCAGGTTGTTGGCCAGTTCCACCAGTTCTTCGTTGTTCATGTCCGCTATGGCGTCTTCATAGACCTTGTCGCCATAGACATCTTTCAGGCGGTCCAGCAGGTCCTGGCGCTTTTCGCCGGTGCGCTGGTAGTCATCCACCAGTTCACCAATGCCACGGCCAATGTTGGCGCAGGCCCAGCCCAGATGCGTTTCCAGAATCTGCCCCACATTCATGCGCGATGGCACGCCAAGCGGGTTCAGAACCAGGTCCACAGGTGTGCCATCTTCAAGGAACGGCATGTCTTCAACTGGCACCACGCGGGAGACAACACCCTTGTTCCCGTGACGGCCAGCCATTTTGTCACCCGGCTGAAGCTTACGCTTAACCGCGACAAACACCTTGACCATCTTCATGACGCCCGGCGGCAGTTCATCACCGCGCTGGAGTTTTTCAACCTTGCTTTCAAAACGTGCCTGGATCCGGGCGATTGCCGCATCAAATTCACGCCGCAGGGTTTCCAGCTCAGCCATGACACTGTCCGAGGTGACAACAATATGCCGCCACGTGGCGCGCGGCTGTTCGTCCAGGACATCCTGCGTGATCACCGTGCCGGAGCGGACACCCTTGTAGCCAGCACCCGCGGTCTGATCGAGCAACTTTTCACGCAGACGGCTGTAGAAAGAACGCTCCTGAATGGCCCGTTCATCATCACGGTCCTTGGCCAGACGTTCAATTTCAGCCCGTTCAATGGCCATTGCACGTTCGTCCTTGTCCACGCCACGGCGGGAGAACACACGAACATCAACAATCGTGCCTGTTGTGCCGGGCGGCAGGCGCAGGGACGTGTCACGCACATCGGACGCTTTTTCGCCAAAGATGGCGCGCAGGAGCTTTTCTTCCGGCGTCATCGGGCTTTCGCCCTTTGGCGTAACCTTGCCGATCAGAATGTCACCCGGATTAACCTCTGCGCCAACATAGACAATGCCAGCTTCGTCGAGGTTACGCAGGGCTTCCTCGCCAACATTGGGAATATCGCGGGTGATTTCTTCCTGACCCAGCTTGGTGTCACGCGCCATGACTTCGAATTCCTCGATATGGATCGAGGTAAACACGTCATCCTTGGCAATCCGTTCGGAAATGAGGATGGAGTCTTCGAAGTTGTAGCCATTCCACGGCATGAACGCGACCAGCACGTTACGGCCCAGAGCCAGTTCGCCCAGTTCCGTGGACGGACCATCGGCAATAATATCCCCCACGCTCACCTGATCGCCCACATGGACCAGCGGGCGCTGGTTGATGCAGGTGGACTGGTTGGAGCGGGAGTATTTGCGCAGGCGATAGATGTCGACGCCCTGCGTAGCACCACTGGCGTCTGTTGAGCGCACGACAATACGGGCG
The DNA here is from genome assembly GCA_937900755.1 of uncultured Acetobacter sp. GTDB lineage: Bacteria > Pseudomonadota > Alphaproteobacteria > Acetobacterales > Acetobacteraceae > Acetobacter. The sequence goes on from CALCDN010000211.1 coordinate 4,182, forward strand.
CCATCGATCTGGTCCACAACACCGTTGCGCTTGGCAACAATGGTGGCACCGGAATCACGCGCAACCGCCGCTTCCATGCCCGTGCCAACCAGCGGCGCATCCGAGCGCACCAGCGGCACAGCCTGACGCTGCATGTTGGAGCCCATGAGTGCGCGGTTCGCGTCATCGTTCTCAAGGAACGGAATGAGTGCGGCGGCGACAGAGACAAGCTGCTTGGGCGATACGTCGCAGGCGGTCACTTCGGTCGGGGGAACCAGACGGAAGTCCCCGTTACGGCGGACGGAAATCAGGTCGCTGGTCAAGGCGCCCTGATCATTCACCTTGGCGTCAGCCTGGGCGACAACCAGCTTTTCCTCTTCCATGGCGGAGAGGTATTTCCAGCCGTCCTGCAACACCCCGTCCTTGACCAGACGGTAGGGTGTTTCAATAAAGCCGTATTTGTTGACCTTGGCGTATGTGGCCAGCGAGTTGATCAGGCCGATGTTCGGGCCTTCGGGCGTTTCAATCGGGCAGATACGGCCATAATGGGTCGGATGAACGTCACGAACTTCAAAGCCCGCGCGTTCACGGGTCAGACCACCCGGACCAAGCGCTGAAAGACGACGCTTGTGCGTGACTTCGGACAGCGGGTTGGTCTGGTCCATGAACTGGCTGAGCTGCGAGGAACCAAAAAATTCGCGCACGGCGGCAGCGGCAGGTTTGGCGTTGATCAGGTCATGCGGCATGACCGTATCGATATCCACCGAGCCCATGCGTTCGCGAATGGCGCGTTCCATGCGCAGCAGGCCGATACGATACTGGTTTTCCATCAACTCGCCCACGGAGCGAACGCGACGGTTACCCAGGTTGTCAATATCGTCAATCTGACCGCGACCGTCCTTGAGGTCGCACAGAACCTTGATAGTGCGCAGGATATCGTCCTTGCGCAGCACACGCACGGTATCTGGCACGTCAATGTCCAGGCGCATGTTCATTTTGACACGACCAACCGCGGACAGGTCATAGCGGTCTGCGTCAAAGAACAGGCCCTGCAGCATGGCTTCGGCGGTTTCGGCCGTTGGCGGCTCACCCGGGCGCATCACGCGGTAGATGTCAATCAGCGCTTCATCACGGCCGCTGTTCTTGTCAACGGTCAGCGTGTTGCGGATCCACGGCCCCTTGGCGGAATCAATGGCCAGCACCGGCAGTTCGTGAATACCGGCTTCTTCAAGCGCGACCAGACGGGCTTCGGTAATTTCCTCACCCGCTTCGCCGTAAATTTCGCCCGTGTTCTCGTTGACCATATCGTGCGCAATGAAACGCCCGATCAGATCGACTTCACCGACCAGCACTTCGCGGGTTTTTTCCGCAATCTTGCGCACAAGACGCGCCGTCAGCTTTGTTTCAGCCTCGGCCACGACTTCACCGGTTTCGGCATCCACCAGCGGCGCAAGCAGCTTGAGACCACGGAAAGAGTCGGCGTCAAACGGACGCGCCCAGCCCTTGGCGGATTTGGTAAAGATGACCGTATCGTAGAAGTAGCCCAGGATTTCGTTGGCATCCATACCCTGGATATCCAGCGAATCAACATCACCACCCTCGGCCAGCTTGGCCTTGCGGGCAGCGTTGGACGCGGCCCCTTCGAGCGCATAAAGCAACGTGGTGACGGGCAGCTTACGCTTGCGGTCAATGCGGACGTACAGCAGGTCCTTGGCATCGAATTCAAAATCAAGCCATGAACCACGGTACGGAATAACGCGCGCGGCAAACAGATATTTGCCCGAGGAATGTGTCTTCCCCTTGTCATGGTCGAAGAACACACCGGGAGAGCGGTGCATCTGGCTGACAATAACGCGTTCGGTGCCGTTGACGATAAACGTGCCGTTATCGGTCATGAGCGGCATGTCGCCCATGTAAACGGGCTGTTCTTTAATGTCGCGGATGGAGCGCGAGCCCGTATCCTCGTCCACGTCCCACACGATCAGGCGCAGAATGACCTTCAGGGGCGCTGAAAACGTGAGGCCACGCTGGATGCATTCCTCAACATCGTATTTCGGGTCTTCGAATTCGTAGCTGACGAACTCCAGACGACCACGGCCGGCAAAGTCGTTAATTGGGAATACAGAACGGAAAACCTCCTGCAAACCCGTGGGCACGCGTGCATCAGGCGACACATTGGCCTGAAGAAACGTCTCATAAGACGCACGCTGCACATCTATCAGGTTCGGCATCGGGGCGATTTCGGGAATCCGCCCGAAACTTTTGCGAATCCGCTTCCGTCCTGTGAACGATTTGGTGATTGCGTTCATCGTCGCTCCTGCCCCGCCCTTATCTCGGACCATCAGGCTCGTGGTCTGCCGCGAGCCTGATGGTCCGACCTATTTCGGCCAAAACCAAACCGGATTTACCCGGCTACCTGCCCCAGATCAACCTGAAACAGGCAAACGGGCGGAGGCATACACCCCCACCCGAGAACCTCAATTTCCTTCACCCCAACCGGTGCGGTCGGGATCAAGGCAATCTTACTTAACTTCGACGGTCGCGCCGTTATCTTCAAGAAGCTTCTTGATTTTGGCGGCTTCGTCCTTGCTGACGCCTTCCTTGACGGCCTTGGGAGCGCCTTCAACCAGGTCCTTGGCTTCCTTCAGACCCAGACCCGTGATGCCACGGATTTCTTTGATCACGTTGATCTTCTTTTCGCCAGCGGCGGCCAGGATCACCGTGAATTCGGTCTGCTCTTCAGCAGGAGCGGCAGCAGCGCCCGGAGCGGCAGCAGCAACTGCAACAGGAGCAGCAGCGGAAACGCCCCATTTTTCTTCGAGCAGCTTGGAAAGTTCAGCAGCTTCAAGAACGGTCAGAACGGACAGTTCGTCAACAAGCTTAGCAAGATCAGCCATAGTCAGACTTCCTAATATAAACACTGGTTAGCAAAACGCAACCTCTACACAGAGGCTACGCGTATTTCTTGTACATACCCCCTAATGGGAGCACGTGGTCAGGCAGCTTCACCCGTTTTGGCATAGGCCCCAAAAACACGAGCAAGCTGGCCAGCCGGCGCCTGAACAACACTGGCGATGCGCGTAGCGGGCGTGGAGATAAGACCCACGAGCTGCGCGCGCAGCGTGTCGAGCGACGGCAGCTCGGCCAGAGCCTTGATCCCAGCTGCGTCAAGCACCTGAGAACCAAGAGAACCGCCAAGCAGCTCAAGCTTGTCATTGGTTTTGGCGAACTCAACGATCACCTTCGCCACTGATACAGGTTCGTCCGCCCACGCAAGGGCGGTCGGTCCCGTCAGCAACGGCGCGATGCCGCTGAACTGGGTCCCATCCAGGGCGAGAGTTGCCAGCCGGTTTTTGGCAACCTTGTAGTTTGCACCCGCTGCCCGCACCTTGCGTCGCAGATCCGTCACATCAGCCACGGTCAACCCGTTATTACGGGTAACCACAACCATGGACGTTTCGGCGAACACGGCGGCCAGAGAGGCAACAAGGGCCTTCTTTTCCGTACGGTCCAAATCCCGTCTCCGTCTTGTTCCATCAGATCTGCACCTGAGGGAACGGGTTGCCCTTTAGGTTCTGCAACAAACAGAACCCGCTCGCCTGTCCTTGATAAACGGAATATCTGGCACTGCCGAAAAACTCTCAGCCTGCAACCAGCATCCCCGTCTTACCGCGCGCCAGCTCCGAAGAGCCGATTAAGAGCAAAGTCACGTGCGGTCTCGGACAGGTATAAGAAGCGGTAAACCACTCCTTCATGCACCGGGCCAGCCACTGGGGCTGGCCCGGCAACATTCTTGCTCAGCCCGCGAAGGCCGAGACGTCCAGCTGCACACCCGGCCCCATTGTGGAGGTCAGGGCAGCCTTCTTCAGGTAGGTGCCTTTGGCGCCGGTCGGGCGGGCCTTCTGCACGGCATCGATAAATGCCCGTACGTTTTCAGCCAGCTTGTCCGCACCGAAGGACGCCTTGCCAACGCCTGCGTGGACGATACCGGTCTTTTCAGCGCGGTATTCAACCTGACCGGACTTGGCTGCCGTAACGGCCCCCTTGACGTCC
>CALCDN010000212.1 GCA_937900755.1 uncultured Acetobacter sp.
GCAACGCCCAGGACGGGGCATGATGGAGGCCAACGCGTTCCTGCGCGGGCAGCCCCTGCCCGCAGGCACATGCCTTGGCGCACCCCTGCCCAACAGCGCCCCATGAGCACCCCCGCCATCCAGCGCTGGGCTGTTCAACTCGAATATGACGGGCGCGGGCTTGTAGGCTGGCAAAAACAGGCGTCTGGCCTGTCCGTGCAAGCCTTGCTCGAAGACGCCGCCTTTCGCCTTGCCGGTGGCAGGCCCGTGCCCAGCATTACGGCAGGACGTACGGATTCGGGCGTACATGCGCTCGCCCAGGTCGCCCATCTGGACTTCCCAGCAGATGCCTGCTTTTCCAGCTATTCAGTGCGGGAGGGGCTGAGTTACCATCTTAAACCCCATGCCGTGGTGGTGCTGGATGCAGCCCCGGTCAGCCTGGAGTGGAGTGCGCGGTTTTCCGCCACATGGCGGTCCTACCAGTACCGAATTCTCAACCGGCGCACACGGCCCGCCCTGGCTGATGGCCATGTGTGGCATGTCAAATCCGTGCTGGATGTGGCCCGCATGCAAGCCGCCGCCAACTGCCTGCTTGGCCTGCATGACTTTACATCCTTCCGCGCCGTGGCCTGCCAGGCCAACAGCCCCATCCGCACGCTGGACCAGCTTGACATCACGCGCGTGGGGGATGAGGTGGTGGTTTCCGCCAGGGCGCGGTCATTCCTGCACCATCAGGTGCGCAACATGGTGGGCACGCTTAAAAAAGTTGGCACCGGCGCATGGCCCCCCGAACAGGTGGCCCAGGCCCTGGCCGCGCGCGACCGGAGTGCCGCAGGCCCCACGGCCCCACCCGATGGCCTGTACCTGACCGGTGTCGGCTACGACCCGGACCCGTTTGCCCCGGAAACTCTTCCCAGGCAGGCATAAGCGCCCAGCCTGAGACCATCCTGTGCCCATGCCATGCATGTTCCAAGCTGGCTACAGCACGCTGGACGGGGCTTGCCCGCCCACCGCATTATTTCCCCTTCACGCTCACCATGGGCTGAAGCAGGTCTGTCAGCACCATGTAGTGCGGGGGGAGCAGGGCCGCCAGACCATAAAGCGTTATGGACGCCACCAGGATGGACACATAAAGCAAAGCGGCCCGCCCGCCAGAAATACCCAGACCTACCTTGGCGACAAACCATTGCAGCCATAGCTCATATGCCGCGGCACAAAGGGCTAGAGCGCCAATAAAAACCTGCTGGCGGGCAATATCGGGCGTAACCACGGCCGCGATAAGCGCGCAGGCCAGCGAGATCAGCACCACAACCCAGCCACACCACGTTGCCGCCGTGATGTAGCGCAGCCAGAGCGCGCCACGCCCCCAGCGCTGGGCGTAAAAATGGGAAATAACCGCAGGCAGGAACAGCACGCACAGCGAAAGCAGCAGCTTGGTCGCGGACATGATCTTGTCTGGCAGCAGGAAAATCTGAATCCCCCCCACCAGTATGCAGGCCATCTGCGGAGCGAGGGCCGCGCCAAAAGCATCTGGCGTGCCCTCAAAACAGGCCAGTCCTTCGCGCTTGCCGCCCGCCAGCAGCAACATACCCTGTAATATGCGGCGAACCGCGCCTAATATGCCTGTATCTGGAATCACGCCCCTACCCCTTTAAAGAAGGCTTCATAAATCCGGGTCAGCTTTTCCATGTCAGCAACGGCTGCATGTTCATCCACCTTATGAATACTCGCCCCGACCAGGCCAAACTCCGCCACCGGACAATACCGGGCGATAAAGCGTGCATCCGACGTGCCTCCCCCCGTATCCAGCCTGGGAGAAAGCCCCGTAACACTTGTGATGGCTTGTTGCAGCACCGCCATTTCCGCCCCTGGCGGGGCAAAAAAGGACTCGCCACTTATACTGACCTCAACACGCGCGCGGGGCGCATGCTGGGCACATACGGTCTGGAGCCAGCCTGAAAGGGCCGCCCCCGTATGCAGGTCATTGAACCGGATGTTCAACCGGGCCTCGGCCCGCGCGGGAATAAGGTTGGTTGCGGTATTGCCCACATCCACGCTGGTAACCTGGAGGCTGGAGGGTTCAAAATACTCCGACCCCTGGTCCAGTGGCGTGGCCCGCAGGGCATCGAGAACCCCAAGCAGGCGGTGTACCGGGTTATCCGCGCGGTGCGGGTAGGCCACATGCCCCTGTGTGCCCTCGACCACAATACGGGCGTTCAGGCTGCCCCTGCGGCCAACCTTGACCATTTCGCCCAGTGTCTGGGGGTTCGTGGGCTCGCCCACAAGGCAATAGTCCGGGATATGAGCGTGTGCGGCCATCCATTCCAGCACCTTCTGGGTGCCATAGGTGGCCGGGCCTTCCTCATCCCCCGTAATCAGCAGGCTGATGGAGCCGCCCCCCACCCCGGAGCGCACCCGGCGGGCAATGGCGGCCACGCAGGCGGCAATGCCGCCTTTCATGTCGCACGCGCCCCGGCCATAGAGCACACCATCCACAATATCCGCGTCAAAGGGAGGGTAGGTCCAGTCGGCCACGTTCCCCGCGGGCACCACATCCGTATGCCCCGCATAGCAGATATGGGGAGCCCCCTTGCCCAGACGGGCAAAAAAATTGGGTGTGCGCTCCGCTCCCTCGCCAAATGGCAAATGCGTGACCTCAAACCCCAGACTGGCCAGCATGGCCCCCAGCAGGCGCTGGGATTCTCCAGGGTCGGGAGAGACCGAGGGCTGACGGATAAGCAACCGGGCCACAGCCACCGGGTCTGTCAGCGCCAGATCAGCGGGAAGTGGTCCGGTAGAGCCTGTTGTCATACGTCGGTCTTGTCCTTTTGCGTCTTGGCCGTTCAGTCGCGCAGCAACTCGTTGATGGAGGTTTTGGAGCGGGTCCGTTCATCAACGCGCTTGACAATAACCGCGCAGGCCAGTGCGGGGTTGGGGCGGCCATCCGCGCCAATCGGGTTGGAGGACGGCATGGTGCCGGGCACAACCACGGAATAGGCTGGCACGCGGCCCATGTAGATTTCGCCCGTTGCACGGTCCACGATCTTGGTGGACGCGCCAAGGAACACCCCCATGGACAGCACCGAACCGCGTTCCACAATAACGCCCTCGGCCACTTCCGAACGGGCGCCGATAAAGCAGTTGTCCTCAATAATCACCGGGGCGGCCTGCAAGGGCTCCAGCACCCCACCAATGCCCGCGCCGCCACTGATATGGCAGTTCTTGCCAATCTGCGCGCAGCTGCCAACGGTTGCCCATGTGTCCACCATGGTGCCGCTGTCCACGCGCGCACCTACGTTGACAAAGCTCGGCATAAGCACGGCACCGGGGGCAATAAAGGCCGAGCGGCGCACAACAGCACCCGGCACCACGCGGAACCCGGCCTTGTCAAAGCGGGCCTGATCCCAGCCAGCAAACTTGAGGGGCACCTTGTCATACGCAGGAGCGCCAGCGGCGCCACCGGGCAGAACAACGCTGTCATTGAGGCGGAAGGAGAGCAGCACGGCCTTTTTCAGCCATTCATGCACAACCCAGCCATCTTCTTGCGGGGCGGCCACACGCAGGCGGCCAGAATCCAGCGCTTCGAGCGCGGTTTCAATGGCGTCACGGTCTTTGCCCACCGTTGCGGAAGAAATGCGATCACGCTCTTCCCACAGGGTTTCAATGTGAGCGCGGAGGGTTTCGTCTGTCATGGCACACCAATCAGAAGCAGGAAAAAGACAGGCCGGACGACAGGCCCGCCCGGCAACAAAAGAGGATAAAGACCATGCGGACAGGGGCCTGTCCTGTCAACGCGGGTCTGGCGCCACACCACGCGCGCGGGTTTATTCCGCGCGGATAAGCGTGCCCGAGCCAGAGGCCGTAAACAGTTCCAGCAGGCAGGCATGGGGCATGCGGCCATCAATAATAACCGCCCCGCGCGCTCCACCTCGCACGGCTTCTATGCAGGTTTCCACCTTGGGGATCATGCCCCCGGTAATCACCCCGTCCTCAATGGCCTGGCGGGCCTGTGTGGCGGTCAACTCGGGAATAAGGTTCCCCTGCCTGTCCAGCACGCCAGGGACGTCTGTCAGCATGAGCAGGCGGGTGGCGTGGACCGCACCCGCCACGGCCCCGGCCGCGGTATCGGCATTGATATTATAGGTCTCACCGTCCTCACCAAGGCCCACGGGAGCGATGACCGGGATAAGGCCCGAGCCGGACAGGGCATAGATCACGCGCGGGTCAACCTTGACCGGCTCGCCCACGAACCCCAGGTCCAGCACCCGCTCGATCTGGCTGTCCATGTCGCGCACGGTGCGGCGCAGCTTGCGCGCGGTGATCAGCTTGCCATCCTTGCCGGAAATGCCCACGGCCAGCGCCCCGGCCTCGCAGATCAGCTCCGCCACCTGCTTGTTGACCGACCCGGCCAGAACCATCTCGATCCCATCGACCACATTGGCGTCCGTCACCCGCAGCCCGTCAATGAAGTGAGAGGGAA
>CALCDN010000213.1 GCA_937900755.1 uncultured Acetobacter sp.
GCCGCCATGGGCGAAGTCAACGCCGAAACCGATTTTGTCGCCCGTAACGAAGCCTTCCAGAACTTTGTGGAATCCGTGGCCCAGGTTGCACTCAAGGTTGGTGATGACCTTGAAGCCATCAAGGCCGCAACGCTGGACACGGGGCGTACCGTGGCCGATGAACTGACCCACCTGATCGCCACCATTGGCGAAAACATGACCCTGCGCCGTGCCCGCGTGTTCACTGTGCCTTCTGGCGTTGTGGCAACCTACGTGCATGGCGCGCTGCGTCCCGGCCTGGGCAAGATTGGCGTGCTGGCGGCTATTGAAGCCCCCACGGCTGATGACGCCATTGAACAGCTTGGCCGCCAGGTTGGCATGCATGTTGCCGCCACCCGCCCGTCCGCGCTGGATGTGAGCAGCCTGAACCAGGACGAAGTCGAGCGTGAACGCGCTGTTCTGATCGAACAGTCCCGCGCATCGGGTAAGCCTGAAGCCATTATTGAAAAAATGGTCGAAGGCCGTATCCGCAAGTTCTATGAAGAAGTGGTTCTTCTGGAACAGGTATGGGTGCATGACGGTGAAACCCGCGTGAAGGACGTTGTTAAAAAAGCTGGCGTTACGCTGGCAGGTTTTGACCGCTTCCACCTGGGTGAAGGCATTGAAAAGACCGTGGATGACTTTGCTGCGGAAGTGGCCAAGGTTTCCGGCGTCTAAGACCGGGCTTTTCGCATGTTGAACAAGGGCGGGACTTCTCTGGAAAGGGAGGCTCCCGCCCTTGTTGTTTTTGTGGCCCCGCAAGGCGAGAGCGGCGCGCGGGTTCACATGCTGACCGAGGCGGACGGGCTGGTGCGCGCACTGGCCTATGGCGGCGCCAGTCGCGCGGGCCGCGCCTTGTGGCAGCCGGGCAATGTGGTCAAGGTCCAGCTGGCGCAGCGTGGCGAGGGCGCGCCCACGCGCGTGTCGGGCGAGCTGCTGTATGGGTGTGCGGCGCGGATACTGAGCATGCCCCTGGCGCTGGCCATGATGCAGTCCGCGTGTGTGCTGGCCGATGCCACCTTGCCCGAGGGCGAGCCATGCCCGGCTTTTTTTGGCGCAACGCTCAAGCTCCTTTCCTTTATCGGGTACAGCCCGGATGTTGCGGAGCAGGCGGGCCTGCCCAATTACATTGAGTGGGAACTGGCTCTACTGGACGTGCTGGGCTTTGGGCTGGACCTGAGTGCGTGCGCGGTTACTGGGCAGACGCACGCGCTTGCTTATGTCTCCCCCCGTACAGGCCGGGCGGTCAGTGTGGACGGGGCGGGGGCATGGAAGGACCGGCTGCTGCCCTTGCCCGCCTTTTTGCGTGATCCCACGCAGGCGGGGAGTTGGTCGGACTGGCTGGATGGCCTGCGGCTGAGTGGGCATTTTCTGGCGCGTGACGCCTTTGGGCAGCGGCATCTGCCCCTGCCCGCCGCGCGGCAAAGGCTCCTCGCCCGTGTGGAAAAGCTGGTGGCGGGGGCAAACACGGCCTGAACTTGCGCACCAAGGCTGGCACAACCGGGCCTGTGGCGGTATGTCTGGGCCGTAACACATGGCACCGTTTTTTCTGGGGCAGGGCATGAACGAGACATTTGAAGGTCATATTGAGGAGACAAAACTGGCGGATGCGCTGAGCGAGCGTTATCTGGCCTATGCTTTGTCCACCATCATGTCGCGTTCGCTGCCAGATGTGCGCGATGGGCTCAAACCCGTGCACAGGCGGCTGGTTTACGCCATGCATCAGCTCAAGCTGGACCCTGCCTCGGGGTTTAAAAAATGCGCGCGTGTCGTGGGGGATGTGATTGGTAAGTACCACCCCCATGGTGACGCCTCGGTTTACGAAGCGTTGGTGCGTCTGGCGCAGGATTTTGCCGCCCGGTATCCTCTGGTGGAAGGGCAGGGCAACTTTGGCTCGATTGATGGCGATAACGCGGCCGCCATGCGTTACACCGAGGCCCGCCTGACCGAAGTGGCCGTGGCCCTGCTGGACGGGATAGAGAACGATGCCGTGGATTTTCGCCCCACCTATGATGGTGAGGAGGAGGAACCCATTGTGCTGCCCGCGGCTTTTCCCAACCTGTTAGCCAATGGCGCGGCGGGTATTGCCGTGGGCATGGCCACCAGCATCCCCCCCCATAACGCGGCCGAGGTATGTGCCGCCGCCGCCCTGCTGGCGCGCAGGCCCACCGCCACCACGCAGGACCTGCTGGCCCTTATGCCGGGGCCGGACTTCCCCACCGGCGGGCTGATCGTGGAGGACGCTTCGGCCATTTTGCAGGCGTATGAAACGGGGCGGGGCGGTTTTCGCATGCGCGCGCGCTGGGCCGTGGAGCAGGGGCGGTTTGGCACATGGCATATTGTTGTGTCCGAAATTCCGTACCAGGTGCAGAAGTCCCGCCTGATCGAACTGGTGGCGGATCTGCTGGAGCAGAAAAAACTCCCGCTTCTGGGCGATATCCGCGATGAAAGCACGGATGAGATCCGCCTGATCCTTGAGCCCAAAACACGCGGGATCGAGCCCGAAGTGTTGATGGAAACGATGTTCCGCGCCACTCCGCTGGAAAGCCGGTTCCCCCTGAACATGAATGTTCTGGGGGCGGACCGCTCGCCCGGTGTGCTGGGGCTCAGGCAGGTGTTGCAGGCCTGGCTGGACCACAGGCACGAAGTGCTGGAACGCCGCAGCCGCCACCGGCTTGCGGCCGTGGAGCGGCGGCTGGAAATTCTGGCGGGGTTTTTGATCGTCTACCTCAACCTCGATGAGGTGATCCGCATTATCCGCGAGGAGGACGACGCCAAGGCCAGCCTCATGGCGACCTTTAGCCTGACCGACATGCAGGCGGAATCGGTGCTGAACATGCGGCTGAGGAGCCTGCGCAGGCTGGAGGAAATGGAAATTCGCAAGGAGCACAACGCCCTTGCGGCTGAAAAAGCCGGGTTGCTCGCGTTGCTGGGGGATGAAAAACAGCGCTGGAACCAGATTGGGCAGGAACTGGACAAAATGATCAAGGTGTTTGCCAAGGGGCGCGTTGGCCCCAGGCGCAGCACCATTTTGTCCGCTCCCAAGCCGGTTGATATTTCGGTGGTGGAAACGGTGGAGCGTGAACCGCTGACCATGATCCTCTCCCAAAAAGGCTGGGTGCGGGCGATCAAGGGCCACAATGTTGATCTGGAGGCCCAGAAGTTCAAGGAAGGCGATGCTCTCAAGCTGGCCATTCCCTGCCAGAGCACGGACAGGCTGTGCTTTTTTGCAACCGATGGCCGGGCCTTTACGGTCAAGGGGGCGGAACTGCCGCGCGGGCGGGGCGATGGCCAGCCGGTGCGCCTGCTGGTGGAACTGTCCAATGAGGAGGAACTCGTGTCGGTTTTTGTGCTGGAAGAAGGGGGCAGACGCCTCGTGGTTTCCAGTGCCGGGCGTGGCATGGTGGTGGAGGATGACGCTCTGGTGTCCGAAAAGCGGTCTGGGCGGCAGGTGCTCAACCTCAAGGGGGATGATTCCGCCCGGTTGTGCATACCCGCGCAGGGCGACCATGTGGCGGTGCTGGGGGATAACCGCCGGTTTCTGATCTTCCCGCTCGACCAGCTACCCGTTATGGGGCGTGGCCTTGGGGTGGCGTTGCAAAAATATGCCGATGGCGGGACGTTGCGCCAGGCCATTGTGTTTGCCGCGTCCGAAGGGCTGGTATGGCCCGGTGCAGTGCGGTGCCGCGGCATGGCGGACCTGCAGGACTGGCTTGGCAAGCGCGCAGGCGTTGGCAAGCTTGCCCCCACCTGGGCGAACAAGAAGGCCTGACCCCCTTGGCCCCGTTTGGGGCGTTGCGGACAAAAGAGTGCGCGCGCAAGGGGTCGCAAGGGGTACGGTCGGGCTAGAACAGGGGGGCGTCGGGGTACAGCCCGTGTCGTTCCGTGTTGACGGGCTGGTTGGGCTCCAGCGTGCGCCATGCGTCCTGGCGCAGGATTTCAGCGGGCCTGAAGCTGCTTTTATAGGCCATTTTGGGGCTGCCTGGAATCCAGTACCCCAGGTACAGGTAGGGGCGGCCGAGCAGAAATGTCTGGTGGACCAGAAAAAGCCCAACATAAACGCCCAGTGAGCGGGTGGCCTGCTGGGGGGTGTAAAAGCTGTCAACAGCGGAAAGCCCGTCAGCCAGTGGATCGGTCAGGCTTACGGCCACCAGCTTTTGCTCCGGTGTGCGGAATTCTATGATCTGGGTGTCAACCGTGGTTTCCTCCACCATGATCCGGTAGTCACGCGGGCCCATATTGGCCATTTCTCCGTCCGCGTGGCGGGCGTTCAGGTACTGGCGGAACAGGTCGTACTGTTCACTCGTGGCAACGGGGGGCAGCAGGGTGGCGGTCAGGTCCGCGTTACGGGTCCATATCCGTTTTTGCGTGCGGCTGGGGGTAAAGGCCGCAACAGGCAGGCGGATGGGAATACACGCCGAGCATCCTTCGCACAAAGGGGCGTAGGCCAGGGTGTGGCTGCGGCGAAAACCGGTGGCCGACAGGCGGCTGTGCAGGGTGTCGGCATCGGGGACAGCCAGATCAGCCAGAATCTTGCGTTCCATGCGCGCGGGCAGATACGGGCATGGCTGGGCGGTGGTGGTATAAAAAAACTGCGGGTTGCGCAGTGGTGGCGTCATGGTCGACAATCCCGGATGCATGGCGGGCCAGCAGAACTGGCCCGCTTATGCCCGGCATGGGCCAGGCTTGGTGTGGTTACAGGCCCGATCTTTCCCGAATATGCTGTGCGGCTTCAATGGCAAAATACGTCAGTACGCCATTGGCGCCAGCACGGCGGAAAGCCATCAGACTTTCCATGATGGCGCGGTCACGGTCGAGCCAGCCATTGTTGATGGCCGCCATGAGCATCGCATATTCTCCAGAGACCTGATACGCAAAAGTCGGCACGCTGAAGGTGTCTTTTACGCGGCGGATAATATCCAGGTACGGCATGCCGGGTTTGACCATGACCATGTCCGCCCCTTCGGCTATGTCCATTTCCACCTCACGCAGGGCCTCGTCGCTGTTGGCGGGGTCCATCTGGTAGGTTTTCTTGTCCCCCTTGAGCAGTCCGCCAGAGCCCAGCGCATCGCGGAACGGGCCGTAAAATGCGGAGGCATATTTGGCGGAGTAGGCCATGATGCGGGTGTTGATCAGGTCATTGGCGTCCAGGTCCTGGCGGATGGTGCCAATACGGCCGTCCATCATGTCTGATGGGGCAATAATATCCACCCCCGCCATGGCCTGGTTAACCGCCTGCTGGGACAGAATCTGGACCGAGGCCTCGTTGACCACGTAGCCGTCCTCGATCAGGCCGTCATGGCCGTGGCTGGTATAGGGGTCGAGTGCGACAT
>CALCDN010000214.1 GCA_937900755.1 uncultured Acetobacter sp.
ACATTTCCCTCGGTGCTTTTATAATCCATCCCGCGCCCCTGCCGCACGCCCCCACCCCTTATTTTACCCCCCACGCCTACTTTGAATTACAATACTTCACAACAGGCTCTTGACTTTAGCGCCACAACATATTTTGTTCCGCCTCCTGTGGTGCCCGCAAGATTGTGGCTGGTCAGACGAACGGGTTTCCGTTATAGCTCTTTTCCAGCCGTGGCGGACACGCTGCAGGGGTGTAGCTCAATTGGCTAGAGTGCCGGTCTCCAAAACCGGAGGTTGTGGGTTCGAGACCCTCCACCCCTGCCAGATTTTCTCGTGGTGTACGGAAGGTTCCGCTTTTCACCTGTAAAACGCGGCTTTATCGTACAATCTGAGTAGTGTTTTTAAGCCTGCCCTACGTGCTGCACCGCAGCGGGGCAGAACAAGGAGAGTGTGCTTCGTGTCGTTCAGTCCCGGTAAGTTCCTGCATGATGTGCGTACCGAGGCGGAACGGGTCACATGGCCCACCCGCCGCGCAACGTTTGTCACCACCGGCGCCGTCTTGGCCATGGCAGGTCTGGCATCCATCTTCTTCTTCGTCGTGGATCAGGTGATCGGCCTCGGCGTGCGTCAACTTTTCGGGCTGGGAGGCTGAGAACGGCATGGCCAAGCGTTGGTATGTGGTCCACGTCTATTCGGGCTTCGAAAAGAAAATCGCGCAGCACATCCGCGAAGACGCATCGCAGAAGGGGCTGAGCGACCATATTGACGAGATTCTTGTCCCGTCCGAGGAAGTGATTGAAGTGCGCCGTGGCCAGAAGGTCAATGCGGAGCGCAAGTTCTTCCCCGGCTACGTGCTGATCAAGATGGAAATGACCGATGAGTCATGGCATCTGGTCAAGGATACGCCAAAGGTTACGGGTTTTCTGGGCACCAAAAACCGCCCGACCCCCATTTCGGCCGCGGAAGCTGAACGGATTATCCGCCAGACAGAGGAAGGCGTGCAGCACCCCCGCTCCGCTGTTACCTTTGAAGTGGGCGAGCAGATCCGTGTGGCCGATGGCCCCTTCACCTCCTTCAATGGCGTGATTGAGGAAGTGGACGAGGAAAAGGGCCGCCTGAAAGTCAGCGTTTCGATTTTTGGCCGCTCCACCCCGGTGGATCTGGAGTTCAATCAGGTCGAAAAGCTGTAATTTTCCAGCTTGTCGGACAGAAGTTTTTAAAAGGCGGCCTCCGGGCCGCCTTTTTTGTTGCTCATGCGCACCGTCCATCTGCCCTGCAAACACAACAAACCCGTTCCGGCCTTTGGAACACTGGGGCACGTTCCGGGTTGTACCCTTGTCTGTTAGCTTTGTGCGATTCTGCTTTGCCAAGGAGTTACCATGCCTTCTGCACCGACTCTTAGAGGAACAGCCCTGCTCAACAACGCCCTGCTCAACAAGGGCACCGCGTTTACCGAGGCGGAACGGCGGGAATACGGGCTGGAGGGACTCCTGCCCACCCAGGTGGAAACCCTGGACCGGCAGGTTGAGCGAATCCACAGGCACCTGGAAGCCAAGCCGAGCAACCTGGAGCGCTATATTTACCTGAGCGGCCTGCGCGACCAGAACCAGACCCTGTTCTACCGGGTGCTCATGTCCAACCCAGCACAATTCGTACCTATTGTTTACGCGCCAACCCTGGCTGCCGTGTGCCAGCAGTTCAGCCACATCTACCGTCGTCCACGTGGCATGTACATCAGCCTGGACATGCGAGGCCGAATCCGGGATGTGCTGCGCAACTGGCCTATGGAGAATGTGCGCTTCCTGTGTGTAACCACGGGCGGGCGTATTCTGGGCCTAGGCGACATTGGCGTGAACGGCATGGGTATTCCCATTGGCAAGCTGGACCTTTACACGGCCTGTGGCGCCGTGCCGCCCGAGGTTCTGCTGCCTGTGCAGCTTGATATTGGCACCACCAACAGCGCCCTGCGCGCGGACCCGCTCTATCTTGGCCTGCGCCGCGAACCCCCTCCGCTGGAGGAGCTGGACGGGTTTGTGGACGAGTTTGTGCACGCGGTTCAGGACGTCTTTCCCGACAGCTGCCTGCATTTTGAGGACTGGAAGGGCACGGACGCCCTCCATTACCTGGAAAAATACCGCACCAAGGCCCTGTGCTATAATGATGACATCCAGGGCACGGCGGCTGTAACCCTGGCCGGGCTGATTACCGCCCTCAAGATCAAGAACGAAACACTGGCACAGCAGCGGTTCCTGTTCCTTGGCGCGGGCTCCTCCGGCCTGGGCACGGCGGACATGCTGGTATCCGCGTTGAAACAGGAAGGCGTAAGCGAGTCCGATGCACGCGCGCGCATAACGCTGATGGATGTGGACGGCCTGCTGGAAAGCTCCCGCACCGACCTGACCCCACAGCAGAAACGCTACGCCAGCCCGCTCCCCCCCTCGCGCGACCTGCTGGCCATGATACGGACCATCAAACCCACCGTGCTTGTGGGTGTTTCCACCTCCGGTGGGGCCTTTACGCAGGACGTTGTGGAAACCATGAGCGCGCTGAACGAGCGGCCCATTATTTTCCCCCTGTCCCTGCCCCATCAGAATACCGAGTGCACGGCCGAACAGGCCTATGAATGGTCCAAGGGGCAGGCGCTTTTTGCAGCAGGCCTGCAATTCCCCGAAGTGGAGCTGAACGGACGGACGTTCTACCCCGGCCAGGCCAATAATTTTTATATCTTCCCGGCCCTGGGGCTGGCTGTTTACGCCACGCGTCCCAAACACATCACGGATGAAATGGTTATCGAGACCGCCCGCGCCCTGGCTGACCAGGTGGACCCCGCATCACGCGAGCGGGGCCGCCTGTTCCCACCCCAGAGTGATATTCTGGACGTGTCCATTACTTCGGCTGCCCGTATTGCCGAGTTTATTTTCGACCAGGGGGCCGCAACGGTAGAACGCCCCAAGGATATCCGCGCCTGGATTGAAAGCCTGACCTACAGCCCGCATTACACGGACTGATTTTTTTTCGGGCCATTCAACAACGGGGTGGAAAAAACTCCAGCCCCGTTGTCCGTCCGATTCGGCTGGGTGCTTTCAGTCAGTCCTCGGTTGCGGGGGCGGGGACAAACCCGAAGACCCGGCCATAAAAAGCCAGTTCCATTTCCCATGCCTGACGAATGGTGGCTTCCTTGCGAAAGCCGTGCCCCTCGCCGGGGAATTCGTGCAAGGAGCAAGCAACGCCCGCCGCACGCAGGGCCGCCGCCATGGCGTGGGCCTGGGAGGGGGGAACCACCTTGTCCTCCGTCCCCTGCAACAGCAGCACAGGGGCGCAAATCCGTTGCGCAACGGACAGGGGAGAACGCGCCACATAAACGTCTTCCGCCGCTGGCCACGGGCCTACCAGACCATCCAGATACCGGGCCTCGAACTTATGCGTCTCGCGCGCCAGCGCGCGCAGGTCGGTCACGCCATACAGGCTGACCCCTGCAGCGAACAGGTTTGAGGCCGCAAGCGCCAGCAGGACGGTCATACCGCCAGCACTGGAACCACGAATGGCGATTCGCTTCGGGTCCACCCGGCCCGTGGCCACCATATGCCGGCATGCCGCCACACAATCCGCCACGTCCACCACGCCCCACTGCCCCCGCAACCGGTTGCGCCATGCGCGCCCAAAGCCCGTGGAGCCGCCGTAATTCACATCCAGCACGGCAAACCCGCGTGACGTCCACCACTGGACCTTGAAGGAGAAACCATCCTGCGCCCGGGCGGTTGGCCCCCCGTGCACCAGCACGATCATGGGTGGTTTTTCGTCCTCCGGCACACAGGCATGGCTGTTGGCTGGCGGGTAGAAAAAAGCATGTCCCGGCTGCCCCTGCGCCCCATCAACCCCAAAACGCACCGATTCGGGGCAGGAAATATCCGCCGCCTGCAAATCCAGCACGGCGGAGCGGCGGAGCACCTGCCCCACACCCCGTTCGGCTGTACCCACCACCACTGCGGGCAAGGCATTGGCCGGAGCCTCAATCCATGCAAACCGTCCATCCGCCAGCGCAACGGGGCACTGGTCGGGACGGCCTGCAAAAGGCTGCACCTGGCCACAAGCCGTGCGTACAAAGCACCGGCTCTCCCCCTCCCGCACGCTCAGGGCCACACACCCGCCATCAGCCAGAGGCTGGTAGCTGCCTTGCCCGAACACCCATGCGGGCTGGCCGGTCTCCCCCTCCGGCATGGAATACGCCACCAGATGGGGCGCGGGCTGGCGCTCCGCCTCCCACACCCTCCACAGTTCTGACCTGTCGGAAATAACCAGCAGCCGCCCATCCGCCGTCCAGCGTGGCTCCACCAGAGATTCGCCCCCCAAAGCCCCGGCAAGCACCTGCACACTCTCCAGCGCGCATATGCCCCCGGCCACTCCACGCACAATGCGCCCCATGCACAGGCGCGTGGAATCCCACGGCATGTTCGGGTGGTCCCACTCAATCCAGGCCAGCAGGCCCCCATCGGGCGAACAGGTGGGGGACATGTAAAAATCCGCCCCACTTTGCAGCACCAGCCCGTCCGGCCCGGCATGCGCGCCAAGGGCGACCAGAGCGCCCCGTGCTTCACCCGTAACCCTGTGGTCCTCACGCACGGCCAAAACCGTGGTGCTGGCGGGGTCGAACCGAAAATCGGCAAAGCGAACGCCCTCCGCTCCAGCCAGCAGATGGGTGGAGGCATCCCCCTCAGCCATCTGCCAGACCTGGGCCGTGCGCCTGTCCGCGTACACCACGCCATGGGGGGCCACCGCGTAGGCCCCTCCGCCATATTCATGCACGCGGGTGCCAACATCGGCCTCCACGGGCAGCACCTCGGCCACGCCATCGGGCTCCGCCCAGCGCATGAGCGCCGTCCGCCCCCCTTCGGCCGGGCGGCGCTCCAGCCAGAACACGCTCTGCCCGGTGGCACGTACTTCCGAGAGGGTCAGGCTTTTGCCAGCCACCAGGGTGGCGGTTACGGGGGAGGGCCAGCTACCACAATGCATGGGCTGGAGCACTTGGGCGCGCGCGGCGTTTTGTTCCATCATCTTGTAAGTTTATCATGCAAAACACCTTGGACGGAAAGGCATGTGCCGCTTTCCATTCCATGCTAGGCAGGACGTGTGGTTCAGCCTGTTTTTTGCCTGTGGGCTTGACATGACGGGAGCGACTCTGCTCCTCCCCACTGCTGATGATGTTTGTCTCTGAATTGGATTGTCTGTCCTGTTACACGCTCTGGAATCCATCTTTTCGCTTGATTACCTGACCACCCTGTTCACCCGTTACGGTTACGGGGTTGTTGGCGTTGTTGTCATGCTGGAAAGCATGGGCCTGCCCCTGCCTGCGGAGAGCCTGCTTATTACGGGCGCCATTTTCTGCGCGACCACCCACAAGCTCCAGATCGAGGGCATTATTGTCGCCGGGGTAACGGGGGCGATCATGGGGGACAATCTGGGCTACCTGATCGGCCACCGTCTGGGCCTGGGGATCCTGCGCAAGCACGGCCCGCGTTTTGGCCTGACACCCGAACGGCTGTTGCTGGGCCGTTATGTTTTTCTCAAGCATGGCGGGCCGGTTATTTTCTTTGGTCGCTTTGTGGCCATCCTGCGGATGTTTGTCGCCATACTGGCCGGAGCGAACCGTATGCCCTGGCATACGTTCCTGTTCTATAACGCGCTTGGTGGCCTGTTCTGGGCAGGAGGATACACGCTGTGCGCCTACCTGCTGGGCAGCGAGATTGCCAAGCTCTCCGGCTGGCTGGCCGTGGGCTTTGGTGCTGCAACACTGGTGGTGGTCAGCGTTTTGTTCGTGTTCATCAAGCACAATGAAAAACGTCTGACGGAGGAAGCCATGAAAGCGGCGGAACAGGATGAACAGCTCAGAGCCCCCCTGCCATGATGGGGCGCAGCCCCTGGCGGGTTAACAGCACACAACCAGACCTGCACGGCCGTGTAGCCCTGGTGACCGGGGCAAACAGCGGGCTGGGGTTTGAGGCAGCACTCGGCCTTGCCCACCGTGGCACAAAACTGATCCTGCCCATACGCAACCCCGAAAAAGGGCACGATGCCCTTGCCCGCATACAGGCAGCATGCCCCGGTGCGGATGTTACACTCCTCCCGCTCAATCTGGCTTCCCTCCGCTCCGTGGCGGAATGTGCCCAGGCCGTTGCCGCACGCACGGACCGGATTGATATCCAGATCAACAATGCCGGTGTCATGGCCCCTACCCGTCGGCTGGAAACACAGGACGGTTTTGAACTCCAGTTCGGCGTGAACCATCTGGGCCATTTTGCCCTGAGCGCGCACCTGCGGCCCCTGCTTGAAGCGGCTGCGGGTGGGGGTATTCTTGTCACCGTGGCCAGTCTGGCGGCGGGCAAGAACACCATCCACGTCAATGACCTTCAGTCCCGCCACCGCTACAGCCCGTTTGGGGCCTACCAGCAGAGCAAGCTCGCCAACCTTTTATTCGCGCTGGAGCTGGCCCGCAGGGCGGGGGAACAGGGCTGGAACATTCATTCCCGCGCGGCACACCCCGGATGGGCCGCCACGTCCATTGTGGCCAACGGGCAGGCGTCCACCCTGCCCAGGCCTTTGGGCCTGATCGAGCAGACACTCGGCTCGGCCGTCCTGCGCATTATGGGCCAGTCCGCCGCCAAAGGTGTCGAGCCCCTGCTATACGCGGCTCTTTCCCCCCAGGCGCGGGATGGAGATTATTACGGCCCGCAAGGCGTGGGCGAGCGCCGTGGCCCGCCAGGACCTGCCATTGTGCCGCCAACCGCGCGCAAGGCCAGCCTTGCCGCCCGCCTTTGGGATATTTCGGAACGGCTGACCAACACGGCCTGGTAAAGGCCGTGCAGCCTACCCGTGCGTGGTGCGGCGCGCACGGCTCTGCTGGCGCAGAACCCGTTCGATCCAGTCGTTCAGTTTACGGGTTGCGTCTTCCGCCTCTTCCCTATCGGGGTAAATGGTGGGGAAGCGGAGCGCCAGCCAGCGCCACGCCACCAGCCGCTTGTGCCGTTTTTCGGCCCGTTCCAACTCTTCCCGTCCCGCACGCTCCGCCGAAGGCAGGGGGCCGGTGCCAGGTGGAAGAACCCTGCGACCCGCGGCATGGTCCGCGGCCCAGCCGACCAGGCGCCTGATCCCGTTATCGCGGTCATCCACCGGGCACATGGCGTAGGACCAGCGGGTGGTCAGGTCCAGCCCTTCCACCCCTTCAAGGGCCGAGGCAATGGCAAAGGCCTGCTCCATGTCCGACAGGCGGTAATTGGGGTCGTCCTTGCGTAACACCGCCCGGTGAATCCGCGAGAGAACACCATACAGGCTTTGCGAGCCTATTTCGGATGCAACGGCCTTAACAATATCCGCATCCGGCTGCACGTAGGGGCGCAGGTCCTCGGGCATTTCGGGGTCCGCATCAAGCTGACGGCGCACAAAACTTGGGCTGCCAGCACCGGCCAGCACAGCCACAACCCCTGTCTCGTGCTTGCCAAAGCGCCCTGCACGCCCGCCAATCTGCTTGACTTCCTGCACCGTCAGGTCCCGCGTCTGGCGGCCATCGTATTTTTTGAGTGCTGCGAACACCACGCGCTTGATGGACAGGTTAAGCCCCATGCCAATGGCGTCTGTCGCGACCAGAATATCGGCCTGACCGTTGTTGAAGCGCTGCGCCTCGGCCCGGCGGACTTCCGGGCTGAGTGCCCCGTACACCACGGCCACACGCTTGCCGTGCTGCATGAGGGCTGCGCGCAGGTCCAGCACCTCGCGGCGCGAAAACGCAATCAGCGCATCGCCCGAACCAAGGTCGGCCAGCCGAACGGGCTGGCTTGCGGCCTTGAGCGGACTTTTGCGCTCGAGCGAGATTTCGTCCAGCGGGTCCCCGCACAGTTCGGCAATCCGGCGCACCATGGGAATACAGTCGGGGGCGCCCAGCACATACAGGTGCCGCGCGGGGGCCCCCATAATGGCCGCGGTCCATGCCGCACCCCGGTCCGTATCAAACAGCATCTGGGCTTCGTCGATCACGGCCACATCCACGGGGCTGTAGAAGGGGCACATCTCCACCGTTGCGGCCAGGTGCCTGCTGCCCGGCACCTCAATACGCTCTTCCCCGGTGGACAGGGACGCCTCGACTCCACGCGCACCCAGTGCCTCGCGGAACTCGTGGGCCAGCAGGCGCAGGGGGGCAAGTGCAAGCCCGCTTTCCGCCTGCGCCAGCGCGTTGAGCGCGGTATAGGACTTGCCGCTGTTGGTTGGCCCCGTAACCAGTGTGATCTGGCGGTTAAGGGCTCGTGCGGTGCGAAAATGGGCGGCGTACTTGTCCAGTGCCGCAACACGGGCGATTACGGCATTGGCCACCTTGCGCCCCATGTCAGGCGCATGCTTGGCCTTGCCCGGCCCGGCTGCGGGGCCATGCTCATCCCTGCGCCATTCGGACAGGCTGGCGCGCAGGGCCACAAGGGCCACGGGATCGAACTCCCACCGCTCCCGCCCTCCGGGTTCTTGCACCTTGCGCGCAACGGGCAGCCGATTCTCGGCAATCCAGCGCAGGGCCTCGCGGTGTGAGCAATGGAGCAGGCGCGGCACCTCGTTGAACGGCACCAGACTGCCTTCCCACGCCCGGAGCTGTTCCTCCTCCTGCTCCCGCCTGTTCTGGGCGGTTTTTTCAATCTGGCTGACGGTGCTCTGGCGCTGGGCCTCCTCCTTGCGCGCCGTATCCAGGAACGGGTCGCCTTCGGGCAGGTCGAACGCAATGGCCACGGCCATGAGCAAAAGGTCGGTCTGGGCGGGGGAGGGCACACGCCCGATATCCACCAGATCGGCCTGAATGGCGGCAAACGCCGCACGGGGGGACGCTCCATACCCACGCAGGCGGGCCAGACTGACCGGAGCCAGCGCATGCTCCAGCGCCTGATCGTCCGCACCGGGGTCGGTAATGCCCGCGACCGCCTCTTCTATTTCCTCCCGCGTAATCCAGATTCGCCCACTCCGGCGCGTGCGGTCCAGCAGGCGCGAAATCCATTTTTTGCGCCGCACCTGGCACAGTGCCGCGCAATAAACCTCGGCCGGGACCGCGCGAGCACCCGGCTCAAGTGCGCGGGCAATGCGGCGCAGAACCTCTGTTTCTTCCTTGGGTTCGGGCGACAGGCCCGTCTGGGCCACGGCAAGGGCAAGCGCTTCACGCGCGGGGGAGGCGGGGCTATCTGACGTCATGCCCTACTCTTGCGTCATCCCGCGCGGCGGAACAATGGGCCTTGCCCCAGACTTCATGGAAAAATCAAACAATCACCCCAAACAGCGCCCTCTGGGGCGCAATTACGCTTGATATGGCAGCCACCTTGTGCCCATTGTGCCCGCCACTGGCGGTTTGTGGCTTCCAAGCGAGGCTGTTCCTGCCCTGCTGTGTGAAGCGGGAACACGTCTTGTGACGAATTTGCACTGGCGTCCCACGCGCCTGCCCCTTAAAAACACCGCCAAAGCACCAGGGTTGCCTTTTGCCTGTTGAAGCACTGCCCCCTTTGGGCAAAAGCGCGCCATCTATCTGATCTGCTATAAGCGGAGTACAAAGCGGTCCATGTCTGAAACCATTCTTGATAACGACGTTCTCCCCCGGATGTCTGCCTCTGAAGTGCCAAGCAGCCTGCTGCCAGTAGAAGGGCAGGACGGTGTGTGGCACCTTGCTCCCCCTACCAAGGAGTATGGGCACCTTTACCCGGCCAAGGTGCTCACCGTGCACCACTGGACCGACCGCCTGTTCACCTTCACCACCACGCGTGACCCTGGCCTGCGGTTTGAAAACGGTCAGTTCGCCATGATCGGGATTGAAGTGGACGGCAAGCCCTTGCTGCGCGCCTACTCCATTGCCTCCCCCAATTACGCGGACGAGATGGAGTTCCTCTCCATTGCCGTGCCCGATGGTCCGCTGACCTCGCGCCTGCGCCACGTTAAAGTGGGCGACACGGTTCTGATCGGGCGCAAGCCCACCGGCACCTTGCTGCTGGACAACCTGCGCCCCGGCCGCAACCTGTACTTCCTGTCCACCGGCACGGGCCTGGCGCCCTTCATGAGCCTGATCAAGGACCCGGAGTGCTATGAGCGCTACGACCATGTGATCCTCAGCCACACCGTGCGCATTTCGGGCGAGCTGGCCTACGCCAACCACATCCGCCACGAACTGCCCAAGCATGAGTTCCTTGGCGAGGATATTACCGGCAAGCTGCTCTACTACCCGGCCGTCACGCGTGAGGACTTTGCCGTAACCGACCGCATTACCAAGCTGATCGAGAGCGGCAAGATCTTTACGGACCTGAACATCCCGGCCCTCGACCCCGAGCATGACCGCGTGATGATCTGCGGCTCGCCCGAAATGCTGGCCGATACGGAAGCCCTGCTTCAGGCCCGCGGGTTTGATGAAGGCAACATGTCCACCCCCGGCGCGTACGTGGTGGAAAAAGCGTTCGCCGAACGCTAGGGCCTATCCCACCGTAGCGTAAAAGACCCCGACACAGCACCAAAGGAGCCCTGCCCCATGACGTATGACTTTGATCTTCTGGTCATAGGAGCAGGCTCCGGCGGTGTGCGCTGCGCCCGTATTGCCGCAGGGCATGGCGCGCGCGTGGGCGTGGTGGAAAGCCGCCATTGGGGGGGCACATGCGTCAATCTGGGCTGTGTGCCCAAAAAGCTGATGGTCATGGCCAGCGACTACGCCGCCATGGTGGAGGACAGCCACGGCTTTGGCTGGTCCACAACACCGGGCACGCATGACTGGCCCGCCCTGATAGCCGCGCAGGACCGCGAAATTAAGCGCCTGAACGGCATTTATGTATCCATGCTGGAAAAAGCGGGTATTTCCCCCTTTACCGGCCATGCCGAATTTGTGGATGGGCATACGCTGCGCCTTACCCCCTCCGCGCTCGCCCCCACGGAACAGCCCCGGACGGTGACTGCCGAACGGATTGTCATCGCCACCGGCTCCACCCCCACCAGGCTGGATATTCCTGGTGCCGAACTGGCCATTACCTCGGATCAGGCCTTTGCCCTGCCCCAGCGCCCACAGCGGGTGGTCATGCTTGGCAGCGGGTATATTGGCGTTGAATTTGCCGGTATTTTTGCAGGCCTTGGCTCCAAGGTGGACCTCGTTTACCGCCGGGACCTGCCGCTGCGTGGTTTTGACCCGGACATGCGCACCGCACTGGCCGACGCCATAGACGCACGCGGCATTACCCAGCACCGCCACGCCAACCCCACCCGAATTACCCAAAACGGCACGGAACTGGTGCTCACACTGGATAACGGGCAGACCCTGAGTGCTGACTGCGTTTTCATGGCCACCGGCCGCCGTCCCAAGATTGATGCGCTGGGGCTTGCCAGCACATCCGTTACCACGGTGGAAAACGGCCGTATTCAGGTTGACGCCAACAGCGAAACCACACATCCGGGCATTTACGCCATTGGGGACGTAACCGACCGCATAAACCTGACCCCCGTGGCCATTGCGGAAGGGCATACTCTGGCTGACCGCCTGTATGGCAAGGCCCCGCCACGCCAATGGTGCTATGCCACCACACCCAAGGCCGTCTTTTTCTCCCCGCCCCTTGCCACCGTCGGCCTGACGGAGGAGGAAGCGGCGCAACAGGGGGTGGTGGATATCTACCTGACCCGCTTCAACCCCATGCGCTACACACTGGCTGGCCGCGTGCGCAGGACAGTCATGAAGCTGGTGGTGGAGCAGTCCAGCCAGAAGGTTGTGGGCGTGCATATTCTGGGGGATGAAGCGCCGGAAATGTTGCAGGCCGTGGCCATTGCCGTCACTGCCGGGCTGACCAAGGCCGACTTTGACCGCACCATTGGTATTCATCCCACCTCGGCTGAAGAGCTGGTGACCATGCGCACCCGCACGCGTGCAACCCCCAAAGCTGACAAGTAAGGACAGAGCCCATGGCCTCCCCCGCACAGCATGCCCAGCAGACATCCCACGATCTGGCGTTCAGGAACGGTTCCGTTGTTCTGCCCGATGGCACGGTGGAAACAACGGTTTATGTCCGTAATGGCCAGATCAGCGCCATTGGCGGCACGGCCGATGCCGCGCGGGTGGTGGATTGCACCGGCCTGACCATTCTACCCGGCGTGATTGACACACAGGTCCACTTCCGTGAACCCGGAGCGGTGGAAAACGAGGACCTCGAATCCGGTAGCCGCTCCGCCGTGCTGGGTGGGGTCACCGGTGTTTTTGAAATGCCCAACACCAAACCCACCACCTCCACGCCCGAAGCCGTGGCCGACAAGCTGGCCCGTGCAAAAGGCCGGATGTGGTGCGACCATGCCTTTTACGTGGGGGCCACGTCCGACAACGCCGACCAGTGCGGAGCGCTGGAAAAGCTGCCCGGCACAGCGGGGATCAAGGTGTTCATGGGTTCCTCCACCGGCAACCTGCTGGTCTCCGACGATGCCATGCTCGAACGCGTCCTGCGTTCCGGCCAGCGCCGGGTGGCCATCCATGCCGAGGACGAAGCCCGCCTGATCGAACGCATGGGTGAGCGCGTGGAGGGAGACCCCGCCTCCCACCCTGTCTGGCGGGATGATGAAACCGCCCTGCGCGCCACACAACGTGTTTTACATCTGGCGCGCAAAACCGGGCGGCGCGTGCATATTCTGCACATTACAACGCCTGCGGAACTGGAACTGATCGCCCAACACCGCGATATCGCCACCTGCGAGCTAACCCCGCAGCACCTGACCCTCGCCGCCGAGGAAGCCTACCCACGCCTGGGCACCTTTGCCCAGATGAACCCGCCCATTCGCTCAAGCGCCCACCGGGACGGGCTGTGGCACTGGGTTACGCAGGGCATGCCCGACGTTATTGGTTCCGACCATGCGCCCCATACCCTGGCGAACAAGGGCAAGCCCTACCCTGCCTCTCCGTCCGGCATGCCGGGTGTGCAGACCCTGCTCCCCCTCATGCTCAACCATGTCGCCCACCACCGCCTGACCCTGCGCCGCCTGGTGGACCTGACATCCGCAGGCCCCCAGCGGCTGTTCGGGCTTGTCCGCAAGGGCCGCATTGCCGTCGGGTATGATGCGGACCTGACCATTGTGGATCTCAAGGCCCGCTGGACGATCGAGCAGGACTGGCTGGAATCACGCTGCGGGTGGTCCCCCTTTACGGGTGAAACATTGACCGGAAAACCCATTGGCACCATTATTCGTGGGCAGCAGGTCATGTGGGACGGATCGCTGGCGGACAAGGCAACAGGGCAACCCTTCCATTTTGACGCAACAGACCGGCCTGCTTGAAACATCATATTCCAAGACCAACATTTTAACACAACAGGGTATTCAGCCATCAGTCTGACAGACAATATTTGATGACACACTGAATACAGGAAAAAAGGCACGCACAGATATGGTCAGGCGTATCGACTCCAAAGGTGTTATCGCCATTATCGCGGCAATCGCCCTGCCTGTTCTGCTTGTGCTCGCCAGCGGCGCCATCGACCTTGGTCGCACCTATGTTGTGAAGCAACGCCTGCAAACCGGCGTGGATGCCGCAGCACTTGTGGCCCAGGTCAATGCTACGAATGCAACGCCCGAGACCGCCTGCCAGTCTACCGGTACAATGAGTGCCGCCCTGAACGCCAACCTGACAAGCAATGGTTTTTTGGGCACCGCCCCGCCTACACTGGTCAGTTGCACCTATGATGCCACCGCACAAAAGATTGTCGTTACAGCAACTGTAAACGTAAACAACACAATCGGATTCACACCAGCAGTTGTAACCGCTACTGGCTATGCCACACTGAACACGACCCAAAGCAATGCATCCCAGTGGATTGCACTGTATTGCTACGGCAATACGAATATTAGCTCCAAATCATCCTGCCAGGGCTACAGTAGCCTGACCATTGATCAACCGGCATCCAGTTCGGCAGCCGTTTCCGTAACCGGCCCTGTCTGCCAGAGCAGCATCCAAAGCAACCAGACACTTGGAACGGATTGTGAAACCTATAATAGTGATCCCGCTCTTTATGTGAATACAAGTGCCAACCTGAGTGGCAGCACCGTAAACACAACAGGTGCATCCTGCCCGCAGTGTAATAAGGCCTATTTTGACCAGAATGCGATCATATCCAGTGGAACAACCACAGTTACAAATTTAGGTTTATATTTTTCCGGGGGTGGCAATTCGAGTTTTACCCTGGACCCAGGGAGTTCTCTGGTCGTTGGCCAAGATGGTTTGATTTGTGACAATGGTTTTACGGCGAATAATGCGTCCATTACTGTTACCAGCGGTGGCACCCTGGGCTGCCAGAACTGGCAGTCTTCACACATTGAAATAGATAATAGTAGCAGCCTGAATGTAAGCAGTGGGTCAACCATTTATGAAAGAGAAATGATCATAAACGGTTCGAGCGCGACAATATCGGATTCCACAGCGACGGTCACAGACCAGGCGACTGTCAATTCATCCAGCATCGCTTTTATAAACAGTACTCTATCCATTAAAAATTACTTCTCTCCAGTCTCATCATCTGTCAGTTTCAGTAATACAATTGCCCAAATTTCGGGTTTTGGTCCCAATACCTCGCAAGACGCAATTACCATCGCAAGTGGATCGCAACTTACGTTTGGTTCCACAAACACCACACTGCAGTCATTGTCGATTACAGAAAGTGGCAGCAGTAGCCTCACTTTCAACGCCTACACCACCGTCAACAACGCCAAAATAACGGTAACATCCAACAGTACAGTAAACTTTAACGGACAAACACCACTCCAGAATGTAACCATAGATGTAGAAGGAGGAAGCACTGTAGTCTTCCAAAATGCATCCTCCCTAAGTGGTGTCCAATTCACTATTTCCGGTGGCAGCACAGTTATTCTGAAAAATATTAACCCGTGGACCACGTCAGGCGTCTCCGGGCAGGTCAGCGATACGGGAAGCACCATAACATTTGTTACATCATCTGGCAGTGGCCTTGATGTTCTGAAGCAGAATGTTCAGATATCGCAACAAAATGGCGGGAAACTCATCATGCAGTAAAAAACTTACTGCCCCAGAACAGTATTGCTGACAAATATTGATTTGCTCGTAAAATTCGCAACACACCCATTAACAGTCACGATGGCAGGCGCGGTGGTGCTTGCCTGAAGGGTCGTCGTCTGGGTAGGGTTGCATTGACATGCAGCCGGCACCGAAAGGGTTGCACCGCTGCTCCATGTCACCACGACACACAAGGTTTCCCCGGTCAGGGATGTCGAGCTTGGGGATGCTGCGTCATCCAAAACAGTCTGTACGCTACTTTGCGAGACCGTGTCTGAACGTGCGATAATCTGCCCGATATGATCGGTCAGAGCATTAATCTGGTAATACTCATTCAGCTCAGAACCAAATTGAATAATCCCAGTTAACAGAGCCGCAGCTACGATAAAGAAAAACGCAGCCTCGATAACAACGCTGCCTCGTCTTCCTTCAAGACCCCGCCGAGCAGCTTTGACTCTGTTCATCATGCACCAAGACCTCTTCCGTGTGTGTCCATCCCGTGTCATTCACTATCATTGAAGCCCAGGATGTCAAAAACGGCTGCTTATAACTGAACTGATAAATAATGGTATTGGCGGCCGATGCCCCCGCCCCCTGGGACTGGATGGTCACGTCTGTGCTCTGTATCATCCCGCCGGCTTCCTGGCTGACCAAGGTCTGCAAAAAGGTCTGCAACGGAACGCAGGATGCCCCGGCGTTGCTCTGCCCATCATTTGTATAGCCGGTTTCCAAAAAGCGGGCGGCATTCTGAACACCATTTTGGAAAACAAAGTCGGTTATAACCTGCCAGCTCGCTTCCATGACAAGAAAAAGCATAGCGAGGCATACAGGCAGCAACAACGCTGTTTCCAGCGCGGCAACCCCCTTTTTGTCGGTTTTAAAGCGACCCATGCTTGAGGCCCAACTGGCGATAGCTGTCTAAAACCTTTTCAGCCCGAGCAAGCGACATATCATGCTGTAACGTCTGGCGTGCACCCTCTACATTGCCGGACATAAACTGTGCATACGCGAGATTGGCCCGAATTTTGGGCGTGGCGTCAGCCGAGGTCGCCAAGGGAGTAAGCATGAACAGGGCCGAATCGTACTGGCCATTCAACGCATAGGAAAAACCCAGGTTGCTTTGGGCCGCAATCAGCAACGGATCAAGCTTCATGGCTGTGTAATACGCGGTTTGGGCCTGCTTGTGTTGCCCTGCGTAATCATAGGCCACGCCCAGGTCGGTCCAGATTTGTGGATCATGAGGGAAGCGCTTGGCCATATCCTGCAACCGGGTCAGGGCCCGCTCGGGCATAAGGCGCAGGTCTATTCTGGCCAGCCCCTTCATGGCCTCGGCGGAATCATGGTCTTTGGCCAGCACATCCTTGAAAAACAGAATAGCGGGCTGGTAGCGCCCCAGGTCCGCATTGGCACGCCCAAGAGCGAGCAGGGTGGGAATGTCCTCCGGGTGCGACTGCACACGATGCTGAAGCAGTTTAAGTGCCGCCATTGGCGCACCATTATCCATTTCAACATTCGCCGTTTTCAGGTCTTTCTGCTCAACCTTGCGGTCAGCCGAGCAGCCGCCCAGAACAATGAGCAACCCTGCGACCAACGCCGCCCGCAAACGCAAAACTTCAGACATATCGGCACTCCAGACTGCGTCTCTGCAGCGTTATTTCATAAACTTTACTGCAACAGGCCCCAGCACGACAATAAACAGAACTGGCAGAATAAGCACGATCATCGGCACGGTCATAAAAACCGGCAACTGGGCGGCCCGCGTCTGATACCGCAGCATTTCCTCCTGCTTGATATCTTCCGACAAAGTCCTGAACGCCTCCGCCAGTGGCGTGCCTGTCTCAAGAGACTGAATCAAAATGGAGGAGAGCTGCTTCATAACGGACAATCCCGTCCTTCTGGCCAACTGCCTGAAGACCTCGTAGCGGTCCGAGATAAGCTGCATATCCTGCACGGTCAGCCTGAATTCGTTTGCCACGTCCTTGTTCAGTTGCTGCATATCCCGGGCGACACGAATCATGCTCACTTCGACTGGCATACCTGATTCTGCACAAATAATCAGCAAATCAAGTGCTTGAGGCATGCCTTTTTCCACGCCAGCCAAATAATTTTTATGAATCAGACTCAAAACCAGATCAGGCAGCATCATCCCCAGGACCGGCAAAGCCAAAGGCAGAAAAATATGGGAGAAAAATCCACCAGACCTGAAGAAGAACAGATAAACTGCGCAGGACAAGCCCAAAAATAAAGATATTACTTTTGCGCCTATGAAAATATAAAATACACCGGAATTGAATTCTGGATTTTTTGAAATACTCCGCAAAATATCATCAATTGTTTTTTTAGGTATAACGTTGGCATTAACAATAACCTGACCAATTTTAGATAAAACTTTATATACGTTAAAACTTCCATCGCCCTTGGCCACATTAATAGCGCTCTCACGGACTTTTTTTATACGGTTTTTCCTATGGTTGAATTTTTTTGCGTTGCTATTGTAAAACATCCCCAGCACAAGCAGGGAAACAAACAACGCAATACCAATGGAAACCTGAAAGATCACGTTATTACCCAAGGACTTTACTTATCAGAATTTTAATGGACAGCAGTCCGAGCATCCATAACCCTACAGCAAATGCCAAAACAATGTGGCCGTTATCTGTATGGAATACCGCATCAAAATAATGCGGATTCCCGGCCTCCAAAAAAACCGCCACGGCAATCGGCAGGCCCAGAAGAATATAGCTCGTCATTTTTGCTTCGCTGGAAGCCGCGAGAGCTTTTTTGCGGATATCCATGCGGTTGCGCAAAGTTTTTTCAAGACTTGCCATAATATCCGCCATTGTTCCCCCACTTTCGGCCTGCAGATTCACAACAATGGAAACAAGTTTATACTCTTCCAGTTCAATCCGCTCGCTTAAAGCCGTAAACGCACCTGGCACACTGGCCCCGACAGCGACATCTTGCATGACTTTGCGAAATTCCGTGGCCGTTGGCTCACTCGCTTCCTTGCTGACCAACTGCACCGCACGCGACAAAGGCATCCCCACCCGCAAATCACGCACAAGCATGCCAATTGTCTCGGGCAGTTGGTTGTACAGTTTTTTCAGGTATCTTTTACCAATCCACGTATAAAAAAACCGGAAAAAGAACAGCCAGACAAACGGCCAGATTGCAAAAAGAAGAAAGACTTCCGTGTAAAAAATAACAATCAAACCCATTGAAAATATAAAAAAGAATACAGCAAAAACCGCCCTGTTGTTTTTAATGGATGATTCCGCAACCTTGTAATTCAAAACTTTATAGAGAAAATAAGATATAAATAGATTTACTTTTTGAGAAAATATATAAACGCTCAGTTCTTCTTCTTTTTCTGGAATCTTAACATAAGAAGATAAGGTGTTCTGTATCCGCAGTATTCTTTTTTCCTGGGACTGCGTCATATAATATATGTATATGCCTCCCCCCATCCAGAACAGAAAAAAAAGACCGCCAAAGAGTTGGACGGAATTCATAGCCTGGCCTCAGAAAGAGCAGAATTCCACAGACGCGCCATGTCGCAATATTGCAGTTTTTCAAAAAAACTCGGCCGTGTGCCAGAAACATTATAATGTGTTTTCAGGTTGCCGTTTTCATCTTCTCCGTCAAACGCAATACGGAAAATATCGTTCATGACCACAACATCATTTTCCAGACCGGCAACATCACTGACCTGAACAATACGACGCACGCCATCGCGCTGGCGCCCAATCTGTACAATCAGATCAACCGCCCCGACAATCTGGGTCCGAATTGCAGAGAGCGGCAGCGACATGCTTCCCATCTGCACCATGTTTTCAATACGTGTAATCGCATCCTTGGCGTTGTTGGAGTGAATGGTCGACATGCTTCCATCATGCCCGGTATTCATGGCCTGAAGCATATCAAATGCTTCGGCGGAACGGACTTCCCCAATAATGATGCGGTCCGGGCGCATACGCAGTGCGTTCCTCACCAAGTCTCTCTGGGTTACCTCACCCCGCCCTTCCAGTGAGGCCGGGCGTGTTTCCATGCGCACAACATGGGGCTGCTGCAGTTGCAGTTCCGCGGCATCTTCAACAGTAATGACCCGCTCCCCAAAATCAATGAAGTTGGATAGCGCATTGAGCAGGGTCGTTTTACCCGAACCCGTGCCGCCAGACACAATAATGTTCAACCTGATACGCGCGGCAATTTCCAGAATTTTGGCCAGACTGGCGGAGCAGGACCCGGCCTCTACCATTTTTGTAAAATCTATTTTCTGCTTTGCAAATTTTCGGATTGATACATATGGACCATCCAGCGCCAATGGCGGAAAAACAATATTAACACGCGACCCATCCTTAAGGCGGGCGTCAACCATCGGGCTGGATTCATCCACGCGCCGCCCCATATCCGTTGCAATTCTCTGGCAGACAGACATCAGATGCCGCTGGTCACGAAACCTGACCGGCGCAATAACGACCTTTCCTTTTCGTTCAATAAAAATCCTGTTGGGTCCGTTAATCAGGATATCGTTAATGGAATCGTCTTCCAAAAGCGGCTGAATCGGTCCCAGGCCTTTAATATCATTAACAAGTTCTGACGTGATTTCTTTTTGTTCGCGTAAATTCAGATGAATCCGCTGGTCCGTTGCAACCTGGTCAACAACCCGCTCGATAGCACCCGACAGTTGCTCGGCCGACAACGGTAAAATCAGCGCGGGATCAAGCTGTGTCAGGCACGAACTCCGCAGCAGCAGCCACTGGTCGTGCGTCAGCGCCTGTTCCGTTGGTTCTGGTTCGGCGGCCTCTTCTGGAGCCGCCTGAAACTGCTCGACCTTTGTTTCGGCTGGGGTTTGTAAAAGCTGGAGTCGTTTTAATCGACTGGCCCGATCTCCTTCATTCTCATTAGACATTTATTCACTTCCGTTTGAATTTGGAAAAATAGGCCGCAATCCGGCCCCGCCAGCCACTGTAATCATGTTGACCCGGGATATGCACCGAAAGCCCCGTCTGGGCGAGTTGCAGAATAACATTATAAAACTGTTTGTTATGCGCAACCAGCGGTTGACCATTAATTTCGGCCTCGCCAAACTCCTTGGGCAAATACGGTATAACAACATCGGGTTTCAGGTTCAGGCTTTTGCACACTTCATCCATGGAAAGTGTTCCTGGGCGGCCATAACTGTTCAGCACAAAAATGGGCCGGGTCGGCAAGGCTCCTTGTGGCAAGGCCGCCATTGCACGCAGTGTCTCCCTTATTGATATAAGGGTCGGGTCCAGCACAAAAATAAGCTGTTGGGCCTCTTCCAGCAATGCAAGATACATATCGCCATCTCGCCAGTTGGATTCAGCCATAATAAAATGGAATTTTGTACGAACAAATTCTATTAATGCCTTGGACGTGGAAGGCGCAATACGCGGCCTGTTGAGAATAGAGCCAACAGCGGCCAGCAGATGCAGCCGCTCTGATATGTTTTGCGTGCTGCGCTCAATCAGGAGGCCGTCCATGCGGTCTGGCGTTTCCAGAACAGCCTGTAGCCCACTGTTATTATCCGTATTAAGCAAAATACCGAGTTTGCTGGCCTGCAGATTGAAGTCAACCAGCAGCGTATGCCGCTTTAGCTCTTCCGCAACACACCACCCCAGGTTCGCAAGAATGGTCGAAACGCCAACACCATCCCGCACGCCGGTCATCAGGACAAAACTGCCACCATTGGCCGCAGACCTGAACTTTTGACCATGGAGGATGATACCGCCAAAAAAACGAACAACAAGGTTCTGAACAAGAGGATGATACAGATATTCAGAAACACCAAAACCATGCGTAATGGCCCGGTAAAAATCAACATCCTGCCGATCGCCCACAATAAGAAGGGTCACGCTGGGAGGAACAATACCGGTAATATCCCGCACACTGGCTATGGGGTCGGGGGAGCCACCAATATCGACAATAACGTAAGGTGGGGCCTCATTTTTTTCCAGATAGTCCAGAGCGTGCTCAAGGGACATCCGCAGCACTTCACCTTCATCGGGGCATACGCTGTGAATAAAATCAATGAACATGCTTTCGGTTTCCGCACTTTGTACAAGTGCAAGAACCCGAATTTTAATTTCGTTCGTTTCAGGTTTGTTGGGATTTTGAATCCGTGTTTCAGACACTGCGGCTAGTTCCCCGCCCCACTGGAAGCGCCACCCCCGCCTGAACTATTCGTTTGTAGCTGTGCCAGATCGGTGTCTGGTATTTTACGGACCTTGCCATCCCTCCAGCGCTGAACGGCATCCGCTGCTTCGTGCCCATCACTGGGACCAAGGCGCCGACCTGCCACCAAATCTGACTTCCGTTCAACCTGGGCAGAAATATTGGCCTCATACACATGAAGAGGCCGCCAGCTATAGGGCTGCTTGAGTGGATCCATCTCCGTACAGCCCACCAACATGACAGACACGCCTGACAGCAATAACACCCCAATATGATTTTTTATATGCTGCGAATACTGGACCATGCTTAATTTACTCCACCATAAAACCAGCATCGCCAGTATCCATCTTCTGCCACGAACGCTTTTTTCTGATATCTGTGCCACTTTGGCGCATAAGGAAAACACGTTCCAGATCCGTCGGCGCCACCCATCCTTCATCTGGTGTGTGAAGAGAGCTGATGTTGTCTACCGGATTAACAAGATACGGTGTGACAATAATAACAAGTTCAGATTCGTTCTTCTGAAAACTGCTGGATTTGAAAAGCGCACCCAGAATGGGAATATCCCCCAACCACGGCAGACCCGTTGTGTTGATTTTGGTGCTATCTGAAAGCAGCCCGGCAATAATAAAACTCTGCCCACTTCCCAGTTCCACGACCGTATCCGCCCGGCGAACAGTAATGGCGGGAATCTGCACTGAACTAGAGCCGTTCTGGTACGTAACCGCTCCATCCGAGGAGAGCGCGCTGACTTCTGGCCGCACATGCAGGTTGATCCGCCCATCGCTCAGGACTGTTGGAACAAACCCTAAAGACACGCCATACTGCTTGAATTGTACGTTGCTGCTGCCACCATAGCTGGACGTTGGAATGGGATACTCCCCACCCACAAGAAAGCTCGCTGGCTGGCCACTAATCGCAGTCAGGTTTGGCTCGGCCAGACTCCGCACCAGGCCATCCTGCGCCAAGGCATCGATGACGCTTTCCATTGTCACCTGCGTGCCACCAACATGGAACCTTGAGGCAATACCAACACTGCTTTGCAATGTTGTCGCCGCGGCCAATGGGCTCTGCGTTGCCGCTGTCATGGCAACGGATGTGCCGAGCGCATTGACGTTCTGCCACTCCACCCCCAGTTCACGCACCAGGGCCCTGTCCATTTCCACAATCCGCACACGCAGATTGACCTGAATGGAACTTGGCACAGTCATGTAATCGGCGACATAACCATCCTTGCCTGCGAGGGACTTGGCGTGGTCAACCAGTTTCTGGGCGGTCTGGGGGTCTGGGGCCTGCCCTTCCAGCCCCATGCCATCTGGCAATGGAACAAGAGAAACTTCTGGAGTCGTTGCACCATACTTCTGCTTCAACAAGGCTGCATTGTAGTTTGATGCAACAATATGCACCATATACCGCGCAATGACATCGCCATCGGTATTGGTTGCCTCTACCGTTGTATTGCCCGGCCCGACTCCAAACACAAAAAAGCTCCGTGGACTGGCGGGCCGAACTTCCGCCACCTTCGGGTCGGCGGAAAACAGGCTGGCCGCATTGGCAGGCAGTTTGATAACCCGCCCGGCGCCATTGGCCAGCACAATCTCCGAACGGGACAACTCCGTCATGCCCGCCGCATGGGCTGCTGGCCGCATCACAAGCAGATCAGGGCTTACACTCAACGTTACAGCCAGAGACGCAGACAGGACGACCTTTTTAAAACTGCACATTTATAGAGCCTGCTGCACCGTTATAGACTCGGACCGTTGCTCCACTCTCATTTACAGCTGCAACCTCTCCAACCTGCTTGTCTTCTATGACAGACGCAAGGGCGTTATCACCGTCCTGGGAAGATCGGATTGCCAGAGCAATGCGCCCCATATCCGTTGCGACATTAATGGCGACAGCCTGTTCCGCCGTAACCTCCAGCGTGACTGTTGTCGGGAGCGGTGCCCTCGTGGGGGCTGGGTCCCTGTCGGCTTTTCGCGTCTTGTTTTTGGAGGACACATCGGGCTGCACGCCTTCTGGCGACAGGTCCTGATCAACACCTATAACGCGCAAGCCCGATGCAATACCCCGAGCACTCACGGACTGGCCACCCGTGGGTGTACGCATGGTTTGCGTAAGAATGAGGTCAACACGGTCACCCGGCTGCACCAACCCCCCAACACTGCTGACTGGTGTCACCTGCACACTGATGGCCCGCATATTGGGCTTGAGAGCTGCGGCCAGAAAACCAGGGGACCCTTCACGCACAATCTGCGACGAACGCAAAATTGTACCAGATGCAATTTTTTCCTGCATGACGGCGCCATCCACCCCATCAAGCCCATCTGGCGTATCCCGCACGGCATCCGCCGGCACTTCGGAGGCGGGAAGGGACTTGGGGGTGACATTCCCGTCCAGGCGAACAAAATCCCCGATATTGATCACATGCGTGGAAACCATCACGCGCGCCATCACAATGGGGGGTGGACCGGGGGGTTTTTCAACAGGGCGGGTCAAAACACGAAAAAACAGCAACCCTCCAAGCCCGCCAACGGCCAGAAACGCTATCAACAACACCCGAGGATTCATAAAAACCCACCCTGCAGAGCAGCCACAACGAACCCACCAGCAATAGCAACTGCGTAAGGCAAGGCAAAGCCCCTGCGTATTCTCCAGCACTCAATCCGCAGGGTTCTCCCCCACAGGGGTGTCGCAGGCACGGGCATTACCTTCCGTAAAACCAGATACAGAACAGCCAGAAAACCGCCCACAATCGCAATATCCAAGATGTACCTTATCTGCCACAGCGGTGGAAACAGCAAGGAGGAAGACGCAATAAGCTTTACATCTCCCCCGCCCATAAAACCACCCAGCCACAACCCGAAGGCACAACCAAAAATCACACAGCCTCCAGCCAACGCTCCCCACCCACAATAGGGCAACCTGACCAGACCCATAAGCAGGAAGACCAGGGAAATCCAATCCGGGATTTCACGTGCACGCACATCGGTCATTACAGACAAAAAAAGGAGTGGAAGTGCCAAAAAAAATATAGACACTTCCACCCCTCATCAAACCCAAAATGCCTTTGGCGCGCGCCATCACGCACCAAAGAACTTTGGTAGAATTACTTTATGTTGCTTGCAAGGTTAGAAAACGCGGTGTTGATGTTGCTACCCAGGGTTGTAACACCCCCGATAATCACACCTGCGATCAATGCAGCAATCAGACCGTATTCCAGCGCCGTCACACCTTTACGGTCGCCAGAGAGCAGACGGGCACACCGCGCGACACTGTTTTTAAAAAACTTCATTGTTATCATCCTTTACTATAGCAAACATATTTCAGTCCGCCGTTACCATGAGTCGTAATGTAATTAGCCTCTCAAGAATAATCAATCATGGTTAAGTATATTTAACCTTAAAATTTTTTTGCGTGCGTTCTTTAATACAGAAAGCAAATATGACAGAAATATTTACCCATTCCTTAGCATAAGCAACCTTTCCATCATGGGCGACCCTGGAAACCTTGGTAAAATAATGCAAAAAAACTTTGCCATTAGAAGGATGGTGCGGAAATTTTCTCTTTTACATAAACAATCGCATCCGGGGCCGAGTACAGACGCTTCCACTGCGGGTCGGAATCCAGCACATTAACCAGAGCTGCTGTGGGCTTCAGATATGCCCAGCGCAAACCAAATTCGGTCGACCATGCCTGCAATAACGTTTTATTGCCGTCCATTACAGCATCATGCTCTTTCATGAAAGCATCGCCATACATATCCGCCCGGCCATCAATAATCGGCTTTATCCCTTCAAAAATCAGAATCCCGCCCAGACCATATGAATTCAGGACAGGCAATTTCCGCAATTCCGCGGGCACATGCGCCAAAACGGACAGTGGCGTTACTGGGCGGTCTGTCAAGGTATAGGGGTACGCCATGCGCAGCCCCGTTAATGCCCCTATTGTCACAGCCAGAGCGGACCACTGCGCAGCGGACGCATGCCATATAACCCGCCGCCCCTGATTCCTCTCGGCCATGAGCCCCAAGGGTTCGGCCAGGATTAAAGGCGTAACAACGGCTGCCAACAATTCATACCGGATGTGCCGGACGGAAATATAGGCAAACCCGAGCAGAAGCAGCCAGCGGATCGGGGGTATTTTCAACCGGCGTGTGAGCACCACATAAACAAACGTGAGACATGACAGAACAAAGGGTTCGGTCAGCCGTATCACCATTGGCTTCCATTCCTGTATCATGGCCAATTGCGGCATCATCAACAACTGAAATGGAAAGAGCAGCCCGTGCCAGCCATTGGGCGTTATGGTAATAATCGCGCAGGACAGCGCCATAAACCGCGCCCATGCGCCCAAGACATGCAGACGTGAGTGTTGTTCCGCCAGAACGGCCTCAACAGCAAACGGCACGATCAAAAACAGCCCTATGGCAAAACTGCCATGCAGGTTGACCCAAAACAGAAGAATCAGGGCCGTGGGCCAGGCAGGAGGTGCATTGCCCTTTTCCCTGGCGCGAAGCAGACAGATCAGCCACAGCACAAAACAGGGTAACGCCAGAATATGCGGCCTGGCCAGCAAAGACGGAAACGTCGTGACCATGCTCAGCAAAAGCGTCAGGCATATGGGCAGGAACGCCCCTCCCCTGTGCACCAAAAACATTGTCAGGCTGCCCATTGCCAGTGAATAGGCCAGCCCTATCAGGACCAGAACGCCGCCCCACCCGCCC
>CALCDN010000215.1 GCA_937900755.1 uncultured Acetobacter sp.
GAGCAAGGGAAAAGAGACAGCGGGCCCCACCCCTGCCTCTGTGCCATATGGTACGCCCATAGCTCTGGACCGGCGCGTTTTTCACACGCCCTGCTTTACACGACGGAGTTATGTCATGGCTTTTGAACTGCCAACCCTCCCCTACGCCCCCAATGCCCTGGCCGCCCGTGGCATGTGCCAGGAAACGCTTGAGTTCCACCACGGCAAGCACCACCTGGCCTATGTGAACACCCTGAACACGCTGCTGGAAGGCAAGCCCGAGCTCGCTGGCAAGTCTTTGGAAGAGATCATTCTCGCAGCCCACGGCAAGGCCGACCTGGGTGGCCTGTTCAACAATGCCGGCCAGCATTGGAACCACTCGTTCTTCTGGAACAGCCTGTCCACCTCCGGTGGCGCCATGCCTGAAAAGCTGGGGGCAAAAATTGCCGCCGACTTTGGCAGCATCGACACCTTCAAGGACGAATTCCGCAAGGCCGCCATCTCCCAGTTCGGGTCTGGCTGGGCATGGCTGGTGCTGGGCAAGGATGGCAAGCTGGCCATTACCAAAACCCCCAACGGCACCAACCCGCTGGCCGAAGGCCAGGGCACGGCCCTGCTGACGGCGGATGTGTGGGAACACTCCTACTACCTGGACTTCCGCAACCGTCGCCCCGACTACATCACCAACTTCCTGGACAAGCTGGCAAACTACGAATTTGCCGAAGCCCAGCTGAACGCGGCCTGAATGTAAGGCCCCGACCCTTCCGGTCTGGCGCAAAAAGGCGGAGCTCCCCCGGGGCTTCGCCTTTTTTCATATCGGCCATTCCACGGCGTGTGCGGCTTATGCACACAGCCCCCTTGACTGTCCTGTTCGCCCTTCCAATCTTAGAACTGTCAACACGGCAGACCCTGCCCTCCGTTGCCGCAAAGCGGGACGGGGCAAGGCCTTCAGTCGCCTAAGATTAAAGGGACAAGAGGGATATTATGGATATTGCAAAATTTACCGAACGCTCACGCGGTTTTCTACAGGCGGCACAGACCATCGCCCTGCGTGACTTCAACCAGCAACTCACACCTGAACACCTGCTCAAGGCCATGCTCGACGATGAGGAAGGTGCCGCATCGGCCCTGATCCGCGCCGCCGGTGGCAGCCCCGAGGGAGCGCGCGCAGCCAACGAACAGGCCCTGGCCAAACTGCCAAAGGTACAGGGCGGTGGCGCAGGCCAGCCAGCAGCAACCCCCGACCTGGTGCGCGCACTGGATTCCGCCGAGCAGATTGCACAAAAGGCAGGTGACAGCTTTGTCGCCCAGGACCGCCTGCTGGTGGCCCTGGCCGCAACAGACAGCCCGGCCGGGCAGGCGCTCAAGAACAATGGCGCCACCGCAGATGCGCTGGAAAAAGCCATAGCCACCATCCGCAAGGGACGCACCGTGACCAGCGAAAACGCTGAAGCCAATTTTGACGCGCTCAAAAAATATTCGCGTGACGTGACCGAAATTGCCCAGCAGGGCAAGCTGGACCCGGTTATTGGCCGGGATGAGGAAATCCGCCGCGCCATTCAGGTTCTGGCCCGCCGCAGCAAAAACAACCCGGTGTTGATTGGCGAACCCGGCGTGGGCAAGACCGCCATTGTGGAAGGTCTGGCCCAGCGCATTGTCAACGGCGATGTGCCCGAAGCACTGAAGAATAAAAAGCTGCTCTCGCTCGACATGGGCGCACTGGTCGCTGGCGCCAAATACCGCGGTGAGTTTGAAGAACGCCTGAAGGCCGTGCTCAAGGAAATTGAGTCCGCCGAAGGGCAGGTCATCCTGTTCATTGACGAAATGCATACCTTGGTGGGCGCGGGCCGGACCGATGGCGCAATGGACGCCTCCAACCTGATCAAGCCCGAACTGGCGCGCGGCACGCTGCACTGCATTGGCGCCACCACGCTGGACGAATACCGCAAGTATATTGAAAAGGATGCAGCCCTCGCCCGGCGCTTCCAGCCTGTTTACGTGGGTGAGCCTTCCGTGCCGGACACCATTTCCATCCTGCGCGGGATCAAGGAAAAATACGAACTCCACCATGGCGTGCGCATTACCGACAGCGCGCTTGTAGCAGCGGCCACCCTGTCCAACCGCTACATCACGGACCGCTTTTTGCCCGACAAGGCAATCGACCTGATAGACGAGGCCGCAAGCCGCCTGCGCATGCAGATCGACAGCAAGCCCGAAGAACTGGACGAACTGGACCGCCGCATTATCCAGCTCAAGATCGAGCGTGAGGCCCTGCGCAAGGAAGACGACACCGCAAGCAAGGACCGGCTGGGCTCCGTTGAACTTGAACTGGCTGACCTGGAGGAAAAATCCAACACGCTCAGTGCCGCATGGCACGCGGAAAAAGACCGTGTGAACGCGGTGCAGAAGTTGCAGGAACAGCTTGACCAGGCCCGCTCCGATGTGGAAGTGGCCCAGCGCAAGGGCGACCTGCAACGCGCCTCCGAGCTGATGTATGGCGTTATTCCCAACCTGCAAAGCCAGATTGCCAGCGCGCAGCAGACGGAGGAACAGGAAGCCAAAAGCGCCAACCTTGTCTGTGAAGCAGTAACCGACCAGGGCATTGCCTCCGTTGTCTCACGCTGGACGGGTGTGCCCGTGGACCGGATGCTCGAAGGCGAACGCGCCAAGCTCCTGCGCATGGAGGACGAGCTGCGCAAGTCCGTGGTGGGGCAGGAACCCGCCCTGCGCGCGGTGGCCAACGCCGTGCGCCGTGCCCGCGCGGGCTTGCAGGACCCCAACCGCCCGATTGGCTCGTTCCTGTTCCTCGGCCCGACGGGTGTGGGCAAAACGGAACTGACCAAGGCTCTGGCCCGCTTTTTGTTTGATGATGACAAGGCCCTGCTGCGCATTGACATGAGCGAGTTCATGGAAAAGCACGCAGTCGCCCGCCTGATAGGCGCCCCTCCGGGTTATGTCGGGTATGAGGAAGGCGGTGTGCTGACCGAGGCCGTGCGCCGCCGCCCCTACCAGGTCATCCTGTTTGACGAGGTGGAAAAGGCGCATGAGGATGTGTTCAACATTCTGCTGCAGGTGCTCGATGATGGCCGCCTGACCGATGGCCAGGGTCGCACGGTGGACTTCCGCAACACGCTGATCATCCTGACCAGCAACCTTGGCTCGGAATACCTGGCCAACCAGCCCGATGGCGACACACCCGCCATGGTGCAGGCACAGGTGATGAAGGTGGTGCGCGAGCACTTCCGCCCCGAGTTCCTGAACCGGCTGGATGAGGTCATTCTCTTCTCACGCCTCCAGCGGGTGGATATGGCCAAGATTGTGGATATTCAGATCAGCCGCCTGCAACATCTGCTTGAGGACCGCAAGATCGGCCTGCACCTGGACACACTGGCCGAAACATGGCTGGCCAATGAAGGGTACGACCCGGTCTACGGTGCGCGCCCCCTTAAAAGGGTGATCCAGCGGAGCCTGCAAAACCCGCTGGCCGGGCAGTTGCTCGAAGGCACGATCCATGATGGGGAAAGCGTGAACATTTCCGCCAATGGGGATGGCCTGCTGATTAACGGCAAGGCCGCAGCCGAACCCGAGCCTGTTTACTGAACGAGGCCATCCGGCCCATACCAACGGTGCATGAAAAAAACGGGAGGGCACGCGCCTTCCCGTTTTTTATTTTTATGAAAAGGAGCAAAAAGCATGTCCGAGCCAGAATGGCTTGTCTGGGCCAGAGAGGTGCAGGCCATTGCCCAAACCGGACTGACCTTTGCCAAGGACCCGTTTGACCGCGAACGCTACGAAATGCTGCGCACTCTGGCCGCCAAGGCCATGGCGCATGGGAGTGGCACCCCCATACAGCAGATTGAAAACCTGTTTGCCCGGCAGGCAGGCTACGCCACCCCCAAGCTGGAGGTCCGCACCGGTGTGTTTGACGCGCATAACCGCCTGCTCATGGTGCGCGAAGTGCTGGACCAGAACCGCTGGACCGTGCCCGGTGGCTGGGCGGACGTCAACCTGACGGCCTCCGAATCCGCTGCCAAGGAAGTGCGGGAAGAAACCGGCTACACGGTGCGGATCACCCGGCTGGCCATGGTGCTTGACCGGGCAAGGCAGGGGCATGAACCACCCGAAGCCTTTTCCATCACCAAGATGTTTTTTCTGGGAGAACTGACCGGGGGCGCACCTGCCACCAGCATTGAAACCAGCGAGATCGGCTTTTTTGCACGCAACGAAATCCCCCACGACCTCTCGACCGGGCGCATATCACGCGCCCAGATCGACCGGCTGTTCGCACACCATGCCGAACTGGGCCTGATGACGGAATTTGACTGACCGCCTTACTGAGCGCCCAGCCCGGCCAGACTTAGGCCATCTGCGGGGTAATATGGCGGAACTGCCGCTCAAAGCGGGCCCGGTCCTCCGCCAGGAGGCGCACGGTAATGTCGGCCTCTTCCTCCCGGTCGAGGCGGTCAATCACCTCGCCGTGCTGGTATAGCCATGCCAGGGCCGCGCCATCGGCCAGTGGCATGGTGTAGCGCACCATTTCCATGCCCGATGTAATCCGCTGGTCAATCCGGGCCAGAAGCCGGTCCAACCCATCGCCCGTAATGGCGGAAATGGCAACGCTTTCATCACCCTGCAAGGAAGCGGCCTGCTCGCCCAGCAGGTCAACCTTGTTCAGCACCTCAATCACACGGGTTGGCCA
Source organism: uncultured Acetobacter sp. (assembly GCA_937900755.1). Classification (GTDB taxonomy): domain Bacteria; phylum Pseudomonadota; class Alphaproteobacteria; order Acetobacterales; family Acetobacteraceae; genus Acetobacter. The sequence goes on from CALCDN010000215.1 coordinate 4,679, forward strand.
GTCCTGCTCCAGCATGTTGTCCTTGGCCATGCTGTGCAAAACACCCAGAACGTCCCTTTTCTGGGTTGCGCTGTCGGGGTGGGCTATGTCGCGCACATGCAGAATGATGTCGGCCTCGGCCACCTCTTCAAGTGTCGCACGAAAGGCTGCGATCAGTTCGGTCGGCAGGTCGGAGATGAACCCCACCGTATCGGACAGAATGACCTGCCGCCCCGATGGCAGTTCAATGGCGCGCATGGTCGGGTCCAGCGTTGCGAACAACTGGTCCTGCGCATACACGGTAGCCCCGGTCAGGGCGTTGAACAGGGTGGACTTGCCCGCATTGGTGTAGCCGACAAGGGCCACAACGGGGAATGGCACACGCTTGCGCGCCTGCCTGTGCAGGCCACGTGTGCGGCGCACCTGCTCCAGGTCTTTTTTGAGCCTGACAATGCGCTCGCCAATCATGCGGCGGTCGGCTTCAATCTGGGTTTCACCGGGACCGCCCAGAAAGCCAAAGCCACCACGCTGGCGTTCAAGATGGGTCCATAACCGCACTAGGCGCGAACGCTGATATTCCAGATGCGCCAGTTCGACCTGCAATGTGCCTTCGCGCGTGGCCGCGCGGGCGCCAAAAATATCCAGAATAAGGCCGGTTCGATCGATAACCTTGCACCCGAACTCGGTTTCCAGATTGCGCTGCTGGGCGGGGGTCAGTTTGGTGTCCACCACCAGCACGTCAATATTGTCGGCCTTGACGGCTATTCTGAGGGAATCGATCTGCCCCTTGCCCAGCAACGTGGCCGAGCGGCGCATGCGCAGCAGAAGAACGGCCTTGCGGACAATCACCAGACCAATGGAGGCGGTCAGGCCAACGGCTTCTTCCAGTCGGGCCTCGGCAGCCCTTACGTCCTGACCGTGGGCTGAACGCTCCCACGGCAAAATAACGGCGGCACGAGTTGCAACCGTCTGTTTTTTCTCAGTAAAACTCGTCGCCAAGAGATGGTTCCTTGTCCGCCTTCGCGCCCGCTCCGGTGGGGTCTGCTATATCTACGGGGATACTGGGCATAACAGTGCTTATGGCATGTTTGTAAATAAGCTGGGTCTGCTCATCACGCCGCAGAAGCACCACCTGGTCGTCAAACCACGTAATAAAACCCTGAAGCTTGACACCATTGACCAAAAATACGGTCACAGCCGCCCGGGAACGACGAATCTGGCCTAAAAATGCATCCTGCACATTATGTGCACTCTCTTTTTCCACTGTGTGCGACCCTATTCCATTTTCTTTTTTTCTTGGGAGCCAGACCTAACGCTTACCCTGACTCGCAACAACTCACTGATCAGCCAGTGTTCCGCTCGTCCGATGTTACACCAAGCTGCTTGAGTTTGCGATGCAAAGCACTGCGCTCCATGCCTACAAACAGCGCAGTGCGGCTTATGTTCCCTCCAAAACGCAACAATTGCGCCTGAAGATACTGGGTTTCAAACAGGTCCCGCGCCTCACGCAGGGGCAGGCTCATAACATCGGTCGAGGCATCGAACTTCAACAGCCCCGGAGCGTTCTCCCCAATGGTGGAAGGCAGCATGTCCGCACGGATCAGGTCCTGGCTGCTGCCGGGCTGCATGATCAGCACCCGCTCCATAAGGTTACGCAACTCGCGTACATTGCCCGGCCAGTCATACGCCTGCAAAACCGCCACCGCATCGGGCGAGAGATCGCGCGAGGGCAGGCCCGCCATTTCCGCCGCACGGTGGAGAAAAAGCGTGGCCAGCCCCGGAATATCGTCCCGCCGCTCCTTGAGCGCTGGCATGCGCAGCGGCACAACGGCCAGCCGGTAATACAAATCCTCGCGAAAGCGCCCCCCCACGATTTCGGCCTGGAGGTCGCGATTGGTGGTGGCCAGAACACGCACATCCACCTTGACGCGGGAGCCACCACCAAGGCGTTCGAATGTCTGGTCCTGCAAGGCACGGACAATCTTGCCCTGGGTCTCCAGCGGCATGTCCGCCACCTCGTCCAGCAGCAAGGTGCCGCCATGAGCACGTTCAAGCACACCGGTGCGGCGGCCAGCGCCATCCACCCCGCCTTCCAGCCCGAACAGTTCCTCCTCAAAGCGACCGGGGGCAAGGGTTGCGCAGTTGAGCGCCACAAAAGGCCCATCCGTCCGGCGGGAGCGGGCATGGATCATGCGTGCCGCCACCTCCTTGCCCGAACCCGGCCCACCGCTGATGAGCACGCGCGAGCCGGTGGGCGCCACTTTTTCTATCTGGTTGCGTATGGCCACGATCTGCGCACTGTTGCCATACAGGTCCGCATCCTGCCCGGCCCGAAGGCGCAGTTCCTCGTTTTCGCGCGCAAGGCGCGAGGCTTCCAGCGCGCGCCGGACAATAACCAGCAGCCGGTCAGCCTGAAACGGTTTTTCTATAAAGTCATAGGCGCCGTGCTGGAGTGCTGCCACCGCGGTTTCAATCGTGCCATGGCCCGAAATCATGACCACGGGCACGGAGGCTTCCTCCGCCTTCATGGCTTGCAGAATTTCCAGCCCGTCCATATCCGAACCCTGCAACCACACGTCCAGAATAACCAGAGACGGCCTGCGGAGCCGAAAAGCCGCCAGGGCCGCCTCCGAACTGGAGGCCACGCGGGCCTCGTACCCCTCATCACACAGGATGCCTTCTATGAGCATCCGAATATCGGGTTCGTCATCAACGATCAGGATTTCATGCGCCATGGTCGTCTTTCACCGGCAAAACCAGAGTAGCCACAGTTCCCTTCTCTCCTGCCCTGTCATCCAGACGCACAGTCCCACCATGGTCTTCCATGATTTTTTTCACAATAGCCAATCCCAGCCCCGTTCCCTTGGCCTTGTGTGTCACATAGGGTTCGGTCAGGCGGTTCCTGTCGTCCCTGGGGAGCCCGACCCCGTTGTCGGCCACGACCATAACAATGTTTTCCGCCTCCTGCGCAATACGGACCCACACCTCCCCTTTGGACACACCACCCTGTTCGGGGGGGCGTTCCTGCCTGGGGGCCATGGCAATGGCGTCCGCCGCGTTTTGCAGCAGATTGATCAAGGCCTGGCTGATAAGCCGCCGGTCACACCGGACCATTGGCCCCTGATCGGGCAAATCAAGGTGGTACGAAATCTCATGATGTGCGTTACGTTGCAGGATGAGCACCTCCTGCGCAATACGGGAAAGGTTCTCATCCTTCATAATTGGCTGCGGCATACGGGCAAAAGCCGAAAATTCGTCCACCATGCGCCCGATATCTCCTACCTGGCGCACAATTGTGTCCGCGCACTGGACGAATGTGTCCGGGTCGGAGGTGATTTCCTTCAGAAAACGACGCTTGAGCCGTTCGGCCGCAAGCTGGATGGGGGTTAACGGATTCTTTATCTCATGCGCGATGCGGCGGGCCACATCCGCCCATGCCGCCTTGCGCTGGGCCTGTTGCAGGGCGGTAATGTCATCAAATGTCATCACGTACCCTTCGGTTACAATCCCGCGCAGTTCAGCCCCCACACGCACAAGCAGGGTGCGCTGGCTGGTCGCCTGTCCAATCTGGATTTCACGCGTGAACACCACCTCGGGCGAGCGTGTGATCTCCTCCAGAAGGTCCGCGAATTCGGGCACGCGGGTTGCCAGCGGCTCGCCAATGGCATCGGCCAGATTGGTCTGGAGCAACACACTGGCCGCACGGTTTGGCAGTTCAATCCGCTGTTCCACGTCCAGCCCGATCACACCCGCGGACACGCCAGACAGAACAGCCTCCGTAAAGCGCCTGCGCTCGTTGATCTGGCCGTAGGCCGCCATCAGTTCCGAACGCTGGCTATCCAGTTCCTCCGTCATGCGGTTGAAGGCGCGCGACAGGCTGGCCACCTCGTCATCGCGGTCGGTTTCGGGCACATGCACGCGCAGGTCGCCCTCGCTCACCCTGCGCGCGGCCAGGCTCAGCAGGCCAAGCGGGCGGGCAATCTGGGTGGCCAGCGCAAAGCCGATCAGGGCGGCAACGGCCAGCACCAGCAACGCCACCAGCACAAAAATCATGACAAAGGTCAGCTGGATCTTGGCCTTGTTGCTGTTGAGGTGCTTGTAGTCGGCCACCACGTTTTCCGTTCTGTGCATGTGCTCCAGAATGGAGGGGTCCACCAGCCGGGTAATCACCAGCATGAGCGTGGGGGTTTGCGACAGTTCCACAACCGCGCGCACTGTACGTTCGTCGGGGGAGTCCAGAATGGCCACATCGTTCGAGCGCGCCATGAGCGTTGCCGCTGGCGGGGGCAGGTCCTGCAATAAGCCTGTGCGGCTCATCAGCCCGCCCGCCGCCACAACCCGGTTGGTAATGGGGTCGTACACAAGGGCCTCGGTCAGCCCGCGCATGGTGGCCTGGCTGTCCAGCATCTGGGACAGGGCCTCGTGGTCCTGCAGCAGTTCCATGCCACTGGCGGCCAGTTCGTTCTGTGCGCTCATGATGTAGTTGGACATCGAGAACGCATCCGTACGGATATTGGCGTTATGCTCCTGCAAATACCCGCGTGAGGCCTGTAGCGCCTCGTTCAGTGCGGTGTTCACCCGGTCGGAAAACCAGATCTGGATGCCGTAATGGAAAAACAGGGTGGCAAACACCCCCACCACCACGGTCGGTGCGACCGCCACAATGCCAAACAGGGTCACAAGGCGCACATGCAGGCGCGTGCCCGCCAGCCCCTTGCGGTATTCCACCAGAACGGGCCAGCCACGCACCCCCATGGCCAGCAGCAAAAGCAGCAGTACCAGCCCGTTTACAAACAGCACCAGCGGCTCGACCACCGCGTAATGCCCGAACGACATGCCGCCGGAGAGCACCACAAAGGTTGCAAACACAAGGCACAGCGCCAGCGCGACAAGGGTTACGGCAACACTCCTGCGCTCAAGCGCGCGCAAAAGCCATTGCAGGCGTGAACGCGAAAACAGGTGCCTGAAGGAGTGCGGGGGTGCTTTTGTCATACCTGGGGCTAGACTACGCCACGCACGACGGGAATCTCAAGGTCGCGTATTTTTTTACGCAAGGTATTCCTGTTCAGTCCCAGCATGGCGGCGGCCTTGATCTGGTTGCCCCGTGTTTCCGTCAATGTCATCTGGATTAAGGGGCGTTCCACCTCGGCAATAATGCGGGCGTGCAGGTCATGCAGCGGCATGCCTTCACGCCCGGCTTCAAGGTAGCGGGCAATATGGCGCGAAACGGAATCGACCAGTGGTTCCGCCACAGGTTTTCTGTCGGGTGCAAAGTCGCTGCCCAGGGGGTCCGCCAGTTCCGCATCCACCAGGTCCGCCGTAATGGTCTCCTGCGAATACAGGGCCACAATGCGGCGGATCAGGTTTTCCAGCTCCCGCACATTGCCCGGCCAGCGCCACGCCTGCAGGCGGAGCATGGCCTCCTCATCCAGCACACGGTACCCACCGCCCATCTCGCGGCACTGGGTCAGAAAATGCCGGGCAAGGAGGGGGATGTCCTCACGCCGTTCCCGCAGGGGGGGCAGGCGGAGCGGCACCACGTTCAACCTGTAATACAGGTCCTCGCGGAAGGCCCCGGCCTGAATGGCCTGCCGCAGGTCGCGGTGGGTGGCGGCGACGATACGCACATCGGCATGCAGAGGGGTGGAGCCGCCAACCGTTGTAAACTCGCCTTCTTGCAGAACACGCAACAGGCGGGTCTGCGCCTCCTGTGGCATGTCCCCGATCTCATCCAGAAAAAGTGTGCCGCCCGATGCCTGCTCAAACCGGCCGGGCATGCGGCCCAGGTTGCCACCGCGCTCATAGCCGAACAGTTCGCTCTCGATCTGCTCGCGCGGGATGGCGGCCATGTTGACGGCAATAAACGGACCGTTGCGGCGGCGGCCATATTCGTGCAGCGCGCGGGCCACAAGCTCCTTGCCGGTGCCGCTCTCCCCCGTAATCATCACGGTCAGGTCCGATGTCGTCAGCCGGGCGATGCTGCGGTAAATCCCCTGCATGACCACGGACTGCCCGATAAGGGGCAGGCGTTCCTCCGGCGTCTGGGGGGATGCGGGTTTTTCCAGCTCCTGCACCGGGGTTGTCAGCGCGCGGGCCACAACCGCGAGCAGTTCCTTGAGGTCAAACGGCTTGGCCAGGTATTCAAACGCCCCGCGCTGCGTGGCCTTGACCGCGGTTGTGAGCGTGGATTGGGCGCTCATGACAATAACCCGCAGGTCGGGCCTGATCTGGCGGATACGGGTGACAAGTTCCAGCCCGTTGCCATCTGGCATGGCCACGTCCGTAATAACCAGGTCGCCCTCCCCCTCCTGCACCCACTGCCACAAGGTGGAGGCGTAAGGCGTGAGCTGAACCTGATACCCCGCGCGACCAAGTGCCTGCCCCAGCACGGTGCGAATGGACCGGTCATCATCAGCAACTAAAATGGTGGGCAGCGGTGTCATGCGTTTGGGACCAAAGGAAAAATAACAAGGAAAGGCTTATCGGGTGCCAGCGCGTCCAAGGTCAAGGGAGGCCGCCCCTTTCTTCCGCCAGCGGAAGAAAAAGGCTGATTTCGGTTCGGCCTGGGCGGCTTTCCACTTCCATGACCCCGCCGTGGTCATCCATCACCTTGCCCACCAGCGCCAGCCCCAGCCCGCTGCCATTGACCTTGGTGGACACAAATGGCTCGAACAGATGCGGCCTGACCGTTTCGGAAATACCTGGACCTGTGTCCCTTATGGTCACCACAAGGGGCAGGTGCCGCCACTGGGTCGTGCCCGGGGCGGTTATGCGAATACCGGGGCGGTAGCTGGTAATCAGGGTGATGTCTCCCTCCTTGCCCACTTCTTGCAAGGATTCGGCCGCGTTCTTGACCAGATTGAGCAGCACCTGCACCAGCCTGTCCCGGTCCCCCCAGACATGGGGCAGGGAGGGGTCATACCGCTCTATGATCCGCATCCCCTTGGCAAACCCGTTGCCCGCCAGCAGCTTTACATGTTCCAAAAGGCGGTGGATGTTCAGGGCGCGGTAGTCCATCCGCGCTTCGCCAAACATGCCCATGCGCTCGACCAGCGCGTCTATGCGGTCCACTTCATCACAGATCAGGGTCGCCAGGTCCCGGTCCGCATCGCCTACCGCCTGCTCAAGCAGTTGGGCCGCCCCCTTTATGCCAGAGAGAGGGTTGCGCACCTCATGCGCCAGCATGGCCGCCATGCCCGATACACTGCGTGCCGCCGAGCGATACACCTGCTGCTGGTCCAGCACCCGTGCGGTGGAAGGCAGGTGGAAGGTCAGCAGCAGATGGCCGGGATGGTCCAGCACCTCCGCCCCCTGCACGCTCACCCCTTCATGGTGGAAGCGGGGGGAGCTGAACAGAAGGTCATGTTCGGTGACACTGCCCCCGCGCTGGCGCAGATGGGTAAGCAGGAGGTAAATCGGGTGGTCCAGGGGAGCAATTTCGGCCATGCCGCCAGCCTTGATCTGCTGGCGCGACATGCCAAAAAATTCCTCCGCGGCCATATTGACCGCCAGCACCACATTATTCGCGCCCACCTCCAGCAAGGGAACGGGCAGGCTGTCCAGTAGAAGCGCCGCGTCAGGCTCTGCCCTGTCTGGCGCTTTTATGCTCACGCCGCGTGGGCCTGATCTTGCTGGCGGGCGGTTTCCTGCCGGGAGGCACGTGGTTCGCGCTGGGCACCGCTCGCTATCTGCTGGTCATAGAACGCCGCGATCTGGGCCAGGGCCTCGTCAGGGGTTTCCACCTTGTTGAACGCCGCGCGAAAAGCAGCGGAGGCCGGAAGCCCGGCCGAATACCAGGACACATGCTTGCGCGCCAGCCGCAGGCCGGGGCGTGGGCCAAAATGCTCCAGCATCATGTTGTAATGTTCCAGCACAATGGCTTTTTCCTGCGCCAGTGCGGGGTCGGGCATGTCCTCCCCCGTGCGCAGGGCATGGGCGACCTGGGCCAGAAACCACGGCCGCCCGTAGCAGCCACGCCCGATCATGACCCCATCGGCACCAGACTGGGCCAACGCGTTGCGGGCATCGGCTGTGGTCAGGATGTCTCCGTTTACAATAACGGGCAGGTCCACCGCGTCCTTCACGGTCCGCACAAAGGCCCAGTCCGCCGTACCGTTGTAGAACTGCTGGCGTGTGCGCCCGTGCACCGTAATCATGCGAATACCCACATCCTGCGCAATCCGCGCCAGCACGGGGGCGTTAAGGTGGTTGTGGTCCCAGCCCATGCGCATTTTAAGCGTAACCGGCACGGACACGGCCTGGACCACCGTTTGCAGCATGCGCTGTGCCGCGGCCTCGTCACGCATCAGGGCCGAACCCGCCATCTGTCCCACGGCCACTTTTTTAACCGGGCAGCCAAAGTTTATGTCGATCAGGTCCGCCCCACGGTCCACGGCAATGCGGGCGGCATCGGCCATGGCCTGCGGGTCGCACCCGGCCAGTTGCACGGCATTGGGGCCACCGGCATCGGCCACTTCGGCCATGCGCAGGGTTGTGTCGTTCTCACGCACCATTGCCCATGAGGCAATCATTTCAGAAACAACAAGGCCCGCGCCAAGCTTGCGGACCAACCGCCGGAACGGTAGGTCGGTCACGCCAGACATGGGGGCCAGAATTACCGGCGTATCCAGAACAACGCCGCCCAGATCAATAGGACGCAGCAGAGGTTGCGTTTGCACAGTCATTTCCATTTGCCTACGAATTAGGCAGAAATACCGGTCCACGCGCCCCTGTGCAATGTTTTTCGTAAGGGCCGGGGCGTAAAAACCTTATGGCACCAGCACACTGACCGTAGCGGCACAGGCTATACCCTCTTCCCGCCCGGTAAAGCCCAGACGCTCGGAGGTTGTGGCCTTGACCGAAATACGGTCCACGTCCACGTCCAGCAGGGTCGCCAGACGTTCGCGCATGGCCTGGGCGTGGGGGCCAATCTTGGGGCGTTCGCAAATCAGGGTCAGGTCCGCGTTCACCAGCATACCCCCCCGCTCGCGAATACGCTGGCCCGCATGGATGAGGAAGCGCGCACTGTCCGCATCCTTCCATTCGTTCTGGCTGGGGGGGAAGTGCCGGCCGATATCCCCTTCTGCCAGCGCGCCATAAATAGCGTCGCACAGGGCATGGATGCCCACATCGGCATCGGAATGTCCGGCAAGGCCGTGCGTGTGGGGGATGGTGATCCCGCACATGATGAGCGGACGCCCCGCCTCAAAGGCGTGCACATCGTACCCAAGGCCCACACGCGGCAGCAATGTGGGACCAATCAGCCTTTCAAGACGCACCAGATCAGCCTCGTATGTCAGTTTGATATTGTCTTCATCACCGGGCACAAGGGCCACGCTCAGGCCTGCATCTTCAAGCAGCCTGGCGTCATCGGTCGCATTGAGCGAAGCGGCGGCGCGGTGCAGGTCCAAGAACAGGCCAAAGCGGAAACCCTGCGGCGTTTGCGCACGGAACAGATGGTCCCGCGCGACCGTGCCATCAATCACGCCATCTTTTTCACGCTTGAGGGTATCGGCCACGGGCACGGCGGGAATGGCTCCCGGATGCGCCGCCAGGGCGGCCACAACATTGCCCACCAGTTGCCCGGTCACGTAAGGCCGCGCACCATCATGCACCAGCACCAGGTCGGGCTTTTGCTCCGGGGGCAGGGCGTCCAGCGCCTCCAGCCCGGCGCGCACGCTGGCCTGGCGGGTTTGCCCACCCTGCACGGGCGGCAGAACGGCCAGCCCCTCCAGCGCCTCGACCAGAGAGGCCGGGTCGCCCACAGGCTGAATGGTGGTGACATGCGGCAGAAGAGCCTGCGCGGCATGACGGATAACGGGCTGGCCAGCAAGCAGCACGTACTGCTTGGGCGTGGCGCACCCCGTGGTGGCGGCATAGCGGCTGCCTGTACCGGCAGCCAGTAGAATGGCAGCTACTCGCATGTCCGAAGCAATGGAGCCACACCCCTGCCCCGTCAAGTCTCAAAATAGGGAAAGATCAAAGCGTCCGCCCTGCACGGCGCGGGCCGTGCGGCAGGCAAGACTGCGCATACTGGCACCTTGCACCAGCATGCCGGGCTCCATGGCCTCCAGGCCAAGGCACCCCAACACCAAGGAGCGGGCGGCCTTGGCCACAACCGCACCCCGGCGCGGGCTGAATGCCCCTTACGCCGCCAGAACAGGCACGCGCACCCCTGGATTAAAGGGCGGCATCCCCCGTCTCGCGCGTGCGGATACGGATGACACGGGCGAGATCGCTGACAAATATTTTGCCATCCCCGATCTTGCCCGTATGCGCCGCATCCAGAATCGCTTCCAGCACCTGATCCAGCAGGGCATCGCTTACCGCGACCTCCACCTTGATTTTGGGCAGGAAGCTGATCCGGTATTCAGCTCCACGGTAGATTTCCGTCTGCCCTTTCTGGCGACCGAACCCCTTGACCTCGGAAACAGTAATCCCCTGAACACCCAGCGGCGCAAGCGCTTCGCGGACATCATCGAGTTTAAAGGGCTTTATAATGGCGGTAATCAGCTTCATACTGCCTGCAACTCCCTGCTGCAAAACATTTCCATGACGTTACGATCCTTGCACAGTTAAACACCAATTGCCAAGAGCTTTGATGCACCTCAAGGCAAGACGGCTGGTTTTGTCGCAAAGGAGGGCGCATATAGGGGTACGCTCTTCAACAGCCTGTGCGGGCTTTTTGGGTTTGCCGCCTGCCAGTAGTGTGAATTTTAAGGAAAAAACCGCATGAGCCCAATCTCCCCTGACGCCAAGGCAGACCCTGCCGGCACACACCTCCCACATGTGGCGGATGTGGACGTGTGCATTATTGGCGCAGGCCCCGTTGGCGCCGCTCTGGCGTGCCATCTGGCGCGCGGGGGCATGCGTGTGGCCGTGGTGGACAAGGCCGCCCTAGCCCCCATGGAACACCCCGACCTGGACGGGCGCGCCTACGCCATTGCGGCAGGCCCCAAGGAATACCTCGAAAGTGCCGGGGTGTGGGGCCTGCTCCCCGCCGTTTCCTGCCCGATCGAGGAAATTCTGGTCACCGATGGCCGACCGGGCGAGCCCGCCTCCTCCCTCTTCCTCGAATTCACGCGCGAGGATGCGACCCAGCCATTTGGCTGGATGGTGGAAGCCCGCGCCCTGCGTGTGGCCCTGAACAAATGCCTGAGCACCACGCCGGGCGTGACCGTTCTGGCCCCTGCGGAAGCAAAAATTACCCGCACGGCCCAAAACGCGCATGTGCAGCTACACGATGGCCGCAGCTTTAACGCCCGCCTGATTGTGGCCGCGGACGGGCGCAAGAGTCGCCTGCGCTCGGAGGCGGGGATTCCACTCACCCGCCTGCCTTACGGGCAGACCGCCATTGTGTGCGCCATTGCCCATGAGTTCCCCCATGACAACAGCGCGCTTGAGCACTTCCTGCCCGCTGGCCCGTTTGCGCAACTCCCCATGACAGGCACGGAGGAACACCCCCACATGTCCGCCATCGTGTGGAGTGAAAAAGACGGGGTTGCCGAACGCTTTGCCGCGCTGGAGGACGACGCCTTTGCCCGGCAGATCGAACGCCGCATGGGCACGGCCCGCCTGGGCCACGTAACGCCCGTGGGGCGGCGCTGGACCTACCCGCTCTCCGCCCAGTACGCCGCACGCTACACGGACACACGGCTTATGCTGGTAGGCGACGCAGCACACGGTATTCACCCGATCGCGGGTCAGGGGCTCAACCTTGGCTACCGGGATATCATCCACCTGAGCCCCTTGCTGCTGGGCATACACGCGCAGGGCAAGGACCCCGGAGCACCTGCCGTGCTCGCGCGCTATCAGGCCTTGTGTCGCCCGGCCAATATGCTCATGCTGGCCGCAACGGATGCGCTGGACAGGCTGTTCAGTAACGACAACCCGGTCCTCCGTCTGGCGCGTGATCTGGGTATTGCGGGCGTGCACCGCTTTCCGGCCCTGCGGAAAGCCTTTGTAAAGCACGCCATGGGTTTGTAGTTACGGAGTAGCCGGGATGCAGGTCGGTCATGTTGCCTCAGTCAGTTCCAGCCATTTTGAAGAAAGCAGCATGATGTGCGCGCCACAGCTGACTGTGCTGTGGCGGCAGATGACGCAGGAAGCCTGCAGTTGCCACGACCCGCTGGTGCGCGGGCTGCTGGCAACTGGCGTGCGCAGCCATTCCAGCTTTGCCTCGGCCCTTGCCGCCATGATCGGCCGCAAGCTGGGGGACCGCTCCGTTGCGGCGGACGCCCTTTCCGAACTGGTGAAGGAAAGCTTTGACGCCGAGCCCGACATTGTCTGCGCGGCAGCGGCCGACCTGCTGGCCATTCGGGAGCGGGACCCCGCCTGCCCGGATTTTGTAACCCCGTTCCTGTTCTTCAAAGGGTACCACGCCGTACAGACCTACCGGGTTGCGCGCTGGCTCTGGCTGTCCGAAAGGCGGCATCTGGCCCTGCATATGCAAAGCCGGGCGTCCGAACTGTTCGGGGTGGATATTCACCCCGCCGCACAACTTGGCCGCCGTATTCTGTTTGACCACGGCACCGGCATTGTCGTGGGTGAAACATCCATTATTGAAGACGATGTTTCCATTTTGCAAAATGTCACCCTGGGTGGCACGGGCAAACATTGCGGAGACCGCCACCCCAAGGTCCGCCGGGGCGTGCTGATTGGCGCGGGCGCGAAGGTGCTGGGGAATATTGAAATTGGCGAGGGGGCCAAAATTGGTGCGGGCTCCATTGTGCTCGAACCCGTGCCCCCCTTTACCACCGTGGTGGGCAACCCCGCCCGCAAGGTGGGCGTGCGCCACAAGGGCATGCCCGCCCTGAACATGGACCAGACACTCCCACCCATTGATTACATCATCTGACTTACATGCGTATGGAGGCGGCATACAGACCACCTCCATACTGCATCCATCCTGAACATATCAGGATATTTTCCGTACCCCCAACTTAGAAATCAACACGGAAGCGCCCGCCCACCATACGCGGGGTGCCAGGGACCCCAAAAATACCATTCAGGCCCGTCTGGCGCGTAACGTCATAATGCCGGTCAATAATATTGTTGGCATAGACCGAGACTGACCATTTGTTGTTTTTTGGAGCAAAGGTCAGGCCAACATCCATCAGAAAATATGCGGGCATGCGGTAGAGCACATTCCCCGGAACATCCTGCTGGGACCCACGGTAGCTGTAGTCAATTGTGGGTGTAAGGGTCCAGTCCTTGTTCAGGTAAGCCTTGTAGGAGGCCGAGCCTTGCAGGGTCAGCTTGGGAATACCCATGTCCACATGGTTGTAGCTGCGATAATACGGGCTGAGAACACCTGTTTTTATGTAGCCATTGAGCATTGCCGTTGAATCGAGGGCGTTATAGTTCTCGTAATTCCCTCTTTCGTAGCCGACATGCTGGTGCAGGAGCAGGCCGGGGATCGGGTTTGCGTCAATCTCCATTTCCACGCCCCATATCCGGCTTTTGGGAATATTGAGATACTGCCCGACAACACCGTAATTCTGCACAAAGGCCAGCCCCGCAACCTGCTGGCCATGATAGTCATACCAGAAGGCATCGGTATTGATCCGAAGTTTGTTGTGGAAATAATCGGATTTAAACCCGACCTCGTAAGCCAGCAGGGATTCCGGCTTGGTGGGGAGCAGCTGGGATTCAATGACCGTATTGTTGGCGGTAAACCCACCGGGTTTGAAACCCTTGCGGATGGAGCCATACACCATCAGGTTTTTCAGCGCCTGATATTCAATTCCCCCCATACCCGAGAACTGGTTGGTCAGCGCTCCATGCCGCCCATAGCGCACATCAAACGGTGTTGGGTAAGCGACCGTATTATACCGCAATGTTTCCATGTTGGTAATTGCCCGGTCATCGGATTCATGCGTGATCCCGGCAAGAAGGTGCACCTTGCTGGCAACCTCGACGCGCAGATGGCCATACTGGCTAAACGCCTGCTGGTTCTGGTCATAGCTTGTGCGCTGCATGTAAGGGCGCGAACCCGACTGGGTATAGTCGTTGAAAAAAGACGACTGCATGTCCGTGCGGTTATAGTACATGCCCGTCGCCCACTGCACACGCTTGCGCTCCGGCCACGAGGACAGCCGGACCTCCTGCGAAAACAGATTTGCACTTGTGTTGACGTCATCATCATAAATCGCATACCGCGTTGCATCCAGGTCCATGAGGTTGTGGATGTACATCTGCTGGAACGCACTGATGGTGGTCAGGTCCGCAAAGCCGAGGTCGCGCGTAACATTCAGCCCCGCCCCCCAGAACGTATTGTTGTAGGACGGTTTGGCATTAGCCGAATTACCGGTCAGCTTTAAAAAGCCGGGGCTGAAACCCCACCCGGTATTCAGGTTGTTCTGGTAGGCCGGGGTCCCGCGTGAAAGGTCCTGGATATTGTAAGCGCCCATGGCCTGCGAGTTATCCTGCATCCAGTTGCCACTGAAGACAATATTGGTCTTGTCATCCGGTTGCCAGGCCAGCTTGGCGCGCAGTCCACCCTTGTTGGCGTTGCCAAGGGTCTGCCCCGTATCAATATTTTTCTGGAACCCACCGCCTTGCTGCGTAAACGCGGCAACACGGTATTGCAGGTTGGACGCCAAAGGGCCCGAAACATACAGGTTGGTGATACTGCGGTTATATGTCGCAATATCTTCGGAGGCACCATAATGCAGTGTTTTGGTCGGGTCCGCGGTTTTGATGTTGATCTCACCCGCTGTAACGGTCTGCCCGTGTGTAAAGCCTGATGGACCGTTGTTGATATCCACACCCGCCATGTCAAACATGGCAGCACCCGCCATGTACCCAATGGGCAGGGCGACCCCGTCCACATAGGTCATGACCGATGGCGTATTGTTGGATGTAAAATCGCTCAGGCCAACACCGCGTAAGGTAAAGTTTACGCCCGAGCCCGTGCCCTGCGGCTGCACGGTCAGATTGGGGGCCAGGTTCATCAGTCCCTTGACATCCGTAACCTGATGCCGCGCCAGGGTGCTGCTATCAATATGGGTTACAGAAACACCCTCGTGCTGCCTGGCCATCTGGCCAAAGGCATTGCGCACCCGGCTGACGGTCACTTCTTCCGAACCAACAGCCTGCACATGTTTTTTGGAGGCTGCCGTTGCCGACTTACCCCCGTGGGGATGAGGCGTATCCGGGGTGGACACGGAATTTGCGGCAAGGGACTGCACGGCGGAGCAGACCATCGACAGCGCCAGTGCGCTTGTGCAAAGCAGGATATTGTTTCTGCATCGTAACATTAAGCGCATTATTTTGATCTCTCGTCAGGTTTTCCTAAGGACTAGGCGTTGGGTTTTACAAAGTGCGTCTGTTTTCGCCGTTTTGGCTTTGTGGAGAAAACATCAGTATTCATCAGCAATGTCCTCCAGTGACCGGTTTGTTGTTGTCGGGCCGAAAAAGAGGATGCAAAGCGCGCCAAGCAACAAAATGCTGGCCGTAAGCGAAAAAACACCAGAAAAGCCCGTGCGGGGGTAGAGCGCCCCAATCGCTACCGGGGCGACAATCGCGCCCAACCGACCCACGGCGGAGGCCATGCCCGTGGCGGTGGCGCGGATATCCGTTGGAAAAACTTCCGGTGTATAGGCATAAACACTGGCATAGGTGCCGTTCATGAAAAATGAGAGCAACATGCCCGCCACAAGAATGGCCGATGGCGTTGTGGCGGCGGCAAGCCCAAATGCGCTGATGACACCGGCAGACAAATAAACAACCAGTGTTGTTTTGCGGCCCAGTTTTTCATTACAGAGTGCGGCACTGAAGTAACCAGGAATTTGCGCGGCACAAATTGCAATGGAAAATCCAAAACTATGCGCCATTGTAAAGCCCCGTGCGATCAGCAGCGTGGGAAGCCAGGAAAAAAACGCGTAATAGCTGAATGTCACCGAAAGCCACAGGCTCCAGATGATAAGCGTTGTCTTGCGCAGTTTTTTTGCGCCAAGTCGCGCAAGCCGGCTGGGTGTGGTTTGCCGCGCCAATACCGGACCATCCGCGCATGGCATGGCTGGAGAAACAACACCCAGTGCTGCTTCAATCTGGCACAAAACGGCATGTGCCTTGTCTGTCTGCCCAGTTTTTGCAAGCCAGCGCGGGGATTCCGGCAAAGCCCGCCGCCACCACAACAGCATGACAACCGGGCAGGATGTCAGCACAAGTGCAATCCGCCACCCATTGGCCGCCCACGGCACCAGCATGTAGCCCAAAATGGCGGCGCCAAGAAAACCAAAGGAGAAAAATCCGGCAAGAGCCCCGGTAAAGGCGCCCCGGTAGCGCTTGGACACGAATTCCGAAAGATAGGGCGCAATAATGGCGGATTCCGCACCTGTTCCGACACCCGCGACGATGCGGCACAGAATAAAACCGTGCCAGTCCTGGCTAAAGGCGGAAACAAAAGACCCCACACAGTAACAGGCCAGCCCCCACATCATGACCGGGCGGCGGCCATAACGGTCAGCCAGAATACCGGCCAGCAGCGCGCCAATAAAGTACCCAAAGAACGCAGCACTTCCCAGCAGGCCAAGCTGTGTGGTGGACAGGTGCCAGAGTTTTTGCAGCGGCGGCATGATAAAGGCCAGAATGGCGCCGTCCAGACCATCGAAGCAGTACCCCAGCCCTCCAACAAGGAGCAGCCGGTAATGGAACCCGGAGAACGGAAGGCTTTCCAGCCTGTCGGCAACGGACATTGGCTTTTATCCTCTCAGGATTTCAGTTTTGAAGAACCAGAACAACACCTCGTTGCCCTGGCGGCATTGCTTCTGCATTTTTCCCGCCATGACCGCATGCTTTCGCATGTGCAGGGCGGGCACCCTGATCAGGATATAATCAGATTTTCTTTGCTGTCCGGGTATTTTGTTAGTATTTCGTAGCCAGTTTCAGTCACCAGAACAGTATCAGAGTGCCTATACCCATTCTGACCCGCAATATAAATTCCGGGTTCCACACTAAAAAGCATGCCGGGCTGAATAACATTATCTTCACCCAGAGCCAGGAACGGAGCCTCGTGGCTGGTCACGCCAAAACTGTGCCCGGTGCGGTGCAACGGGGTGGCGTACCCGGCCTTGTGCGCAATGGCCTGACATACCGCATCAATTTCCGACCCGATCGCGCCAGGCCTGAGCATCCCGAAGGTTTTGTAGCGCATTTCCATCATGGTATCGAACGGACGTTTCGCGTGTTCTGGAATATGCTCAAGGAACACAGTCCGTTCGATTTCAGCACCATAACCGCTCAGTTTTCCCGCGATGAGCGCCAAAAATGGCCCACCGGGCAGGCAGGGTGCGGTCAGGCAGGAAAAATTATGCGGGTCATCCGTATAATTCGGCGGCTGGATCAGGCCCGCGGCACGGCTGGACATGACGTTATAATTTGGCACTTCCGCCAGGCAACGCTGATAAAAATACGGCGTCACCCCGGCAATGGCTTGTGCAACAAGGGTGCCACTGCGCATTTGTCCAAGCATGAGAGCGAGGGCTTTTGTCATGACATCGCTGGTCCAGGCGATGCGCGCAATTTCGTGCGGGGATTTGATCTCCCTGATCGTATCTATAATGTTGAGGACCCGGGTTGGGTTGTCCACCACCGCGCTCAACCATGAAGGGCATGCCCCTTCCACCCCGACTGTGCCTTGCGTGGGCAGCACATCACGCAACCGGTCTGACCAGCGCGCACCGGCAATGGCGGGAAACTCCGCATATTCGCGCAAGGTCGGGTTGCCAATCTGGTGCCGCTCAACATGGGCGCGCTCAAGCCGTGGGATAACAAAAAACACATCCGCAGGCGTGATGACCAGAATGAACGGGCGCTCATGAACGAAGTTCGCAAAATTGGTCAGGTAATAGATATTATCAGGATCAAACGAAACATACGCGGAAAAACCCGCTTTTCCCATTTGCTCCCTCACCCTGTTCACACGGGCTGCGACCTCGGACTGCGAGACCTGGTCAGCACTGAGCGGCGGCATTGTCATGTATTGGCCTTTCTCGCGTTTTACAGCGTATCCCCCGGATTGGGGATATTTTCCGGTCTAATACAAACAATATAACTTACTTGTTTTTATCGAGCAACGAAATAATTGCGAAACAGGAACGAACAGCCCTGCTCACGTGTCTTCACGGAAGATTTTCAGCAGTTCCTGGCGTGAAAACTGCCGCCAGAGCGCGTAAGCTTCCTCCATATCCTCAACAGCAGTTCCTCGCGCGATTTCCACTGCAATCCCACGCAACAAAATGGAATTGATCAGGCGCAGGCTGATAAAATGCGTGTCAGGCTGGGCCGTACGGGCGAGCCAGCGCGTCATGAACTGGTCAATCCGGGCCAGAACAGATTCCGTGGCCGCCCGTAGTTCGGGGTCACTGCGGCGGGCCAGTTCTATTTCCACCGTGGCGATAAAATCCGGTCCATCGGTTACCATGTGCCACATGGCGTCCATCATCGCATCTATACGCGTAACGGGGTCCACCTTCAGGCGGAGGGCCTGGCGGTAGATACGCGCGCGCTTGACGGCATAATGCCGCAAGACCGTTGCCATAATCAGCGATTTTGTCGGGTAATGGTGTTGCAGCGCGCCAAGGCTGACCCCTGCGGCCTTGGCGATCCGCTGGATGGTGGTGGCCGCATACCCTTCGGTCTGAAGCATGCTCAGGGTCGCATTGATAATTCTGGCTCGGGTTGCCGCACTCCGGTCAGCCTGGGTGCGGCGCTGCCGGGGAAGCAAGGAAACAACAGTCATGGGGCTGGCGCTCGGTTTTATAAGAAGTTGGTATCTGGCAAAAAGGGACACAGGGGTTCTCTTACAGCCAGTTCCGCCAGAAGAACAAATTTTTGTCTGGATATCAGGTCCGCTGGCCGCGCTGGAAAAGAGGCGCCATGGCAGGCACAGACAGGCCACGCAAAAAGGGCGGAGTTTTTCCGCCCTGCCAGCATGCCGGATATTTCAAAGAAAACTGGCGCGCCCTATTGGATTCGAACCAATGACCCACAGCTTAGAAGGCTGTTGCTCTATCCAACTGAGCTAAGGGCGCGAAACGGCCCCTCCCACGCAAGGGGGAAGGGGCCAAAAATCAATGCGTCCAGTTCTGAACCCGCTTATAGCCAAAATTATCGGCATAAACCTTGGGGCGACGATGGCGCTCGGCGGGCTGTTCCACGTCATAGGCGATCTGCTCATGCTGGGCATAGGCCTCGGCCGCCTCGCATGTTTCGAACAGGAGCCTGAGTTGGGAGCGGGTATCAGCGCTGCCGGTCCACCCCATCAGGGCGTCCTGCTTGCGCGGGGCACTTTGCCCGTACTCCAGCACCCACTGGCGGGTGCCGACCAGACCGGACTGACCGGCTGGCTTGGACTGCTTATAAATACGCGCTGGCATGGTTTGCCTCCCGCTTTATTTATGGTCGGGGCGCCCGGACTCGAACCGGGGGCCTCGTGTACCCAAAACACGCGCGCTACCAGGCTGCGCCACGCCCCGAACAAGCGGGAAACTAGGCGTCTAATCATAAACTGGCAACCCTGCCGCGCTAAAAAAATTACTCCGCACACTCTTTTTTGTTGCTGACCAGTGGCGGCACGAACAACGGAGCCGTATCCCATGGGAAGAGGACCCATGTATCCTGTGGAACTTCCGTAATAAACAGGTCTGTCAAAGCCTTACCGGCGGGCTTGGCGTACAGGCAGGCAAAATAGGCTTTGGGCAGATGTTCGCGCACAAAACGCGCGGTAACACCGGAATCGACCAGATCATCAATAATCAGGAAGCCCTCTCCATCCCCTGCCGCATCGGGGGATTTGATAATCTGGGGTTTTCCCATTTCCTCTTCGTCGTATGTCACGACCGAAATGGTTTCAATCAGTCGGCATCCCAGTTCCCTTGCCGCAATGGCTGCGGGGATCAACCCGCCACGGGTAACGGCGACAATGCCCTTGAAGGGCATCCTGGGCACAAGAGCCGCCGCCAGTGCCCGGGCGTCCCGATGCAGTTGCTCCCATGTTACCGTGGCATAATGCACAGCCATAAACACTATCCTTTAACGATCAACCTGCTGGCCGGGTCCTGCCCTCGGCCTCTACGCGCCTCTTTAGCAGGAAGCCGCGCCAGTTCCTACAGAGTGTTGCGCACCCGCAATCACCCCTTTGTCACCATGGCGAAAACCTGATGGCAGCAGCCCAGAACCGCCAGCCACGGCGTCGGGCGTCAGCCCTCATCCTCCCCGCCGGGTACATCCCCGATCCGTTCCAGATATTCAGGTTCACCGTAATCGCCGATCTCTTCATCCACGTCCATGCGGACAACAACGGCACCGGCAACATGGAGGACGCCAGCACGGATTTTGTCCATCCGCCTGCGCGCGTCATCCACGTTGGGGCACAGGATCGGCACCCCTGCCCGCAATGCCGCACCTTGCCATATAAATGGCTGAAACACGATTCGCTCCGCCACGGCCATGTTTGCCTCCCACGCCCATTATGTTCTGTTTTTGTTCTAGCACATGCCCGCAGGCTGGCAAAGACGATAATGGTGGCAGGCAAAGCGCGGGACCACGCCCTTACCTTTGCACGGTGCCTTGCGCCGCCATATGCGGCAGCGGCATGCCATACTGCTCCCCATACCGTGTGGCGAACACGTTGCATTCCAGTCGTTCGCAATAATCCAGGTAGCGGACCAGCGCTTTTTCCGCTCTTGCCGTGCGCCCATAGGTCCGTTTGTAATGCCGCCAGAGCATAAGCACATTAACCGACCATGCATTATAACCATGCAGGCTCACACGGCGCCTGATACCAGGAGGCAGGGCGTCAAACGCCTGCCAGTCATCCCCGTCATACCTGCGCCAGACCTCGTGGCGCAGGGTTCGCTCGTTGGTGCGGTCTGCCGGGCCGCTCATTGGGCCACGGGCTCCATCCGCCATGCCGGAAACGGGTCTGGCAGATGTGCAAACTCCTGTGCGTCAAACAGTGTTTTGCCTGTATCGGGCACAAGGCAGGCGTTCAAGGCCGCGCAAATTGCGGCCTCGTCCATATCCGGCGTGCCGATGAACACCATCTCCTGCCTGCGGTCGCCATATACACGGTCCCATCTGGAGACCAGCATGTCCTGCCAGTCCTTATCTTCGGGCCAATGTTCTGGAGGAATGGCAACCCACCAGTGTCCCGCGGCCTCCGTCCGCACCAACGCGCCAGCCTGCCCGAGTTCGCCCACCCACATGGGTCTGGTAGCCAGCCAGAAATACCCCTTGCCACGCACAACACCCGGCCATGCGTGATCTATGAAAGCCTTGAATTTTTCAGGAACAAAAGGCCGCCTTGCCTGAAAGACAAAACTGCGGATCCCGTAAGCCTCCGTCTCGGGAACATGCTCGGGAAAACCATAAAGCTCCTTGTACCATAACGGGTTTTTATGCGCCTTTTCGCAATCAAAGCGGTGCGTGTCCAAAACCCTTTCCAGGGGAACTGCTGCGTTATCTGTTTCCAAAATATCGGCATCCGCGTTCAGGCTCATGATAATCTGGCGGGCGGCCAGGCGCTGCTCGGGCGTGGCGCTGGAAACCTTGTTGATGATCACGACATCCGCGAACTCGATCTGCTCGACCAAAAGGGAAACCAGTGCGCGGTCATCCTCCTCCCCTGCGGTTTCGCCCCGGTCCTTGAGGAAATCGGTTGAACTGTAGTCCCTGAGCAGATTGACCGCGTCCACGACAGTCACCATCGTGTCCAGTCGTGCGATATCCGCAAGGCTGTGGCCCGCCTCATCCGTGAATTCAAATGTTGCCGCTATGGGAAGAGGTTCCGCAATGCCTGTCGCCTCGACCAGCAGGTAATCAAACCGACCGGCCTGGGCCAGGTGCCGCACCTCCTGCAACAGGTCCTCGCGCAAGGTGCAGCAGATGCAGCCGTTGCTCATTTCCACCAGTTTTTCATCCGTGCGGGACAGGTCGCTCCCGCCGCGCACCAGATCGGCGTCTATGTTTACATCGCTCATGTCATTCACAATGACCGCAACACGGCGTCCGCTGCGATTATTCAGGATATGATTGAGCAGCGTTGTTTTTCCTGCTCCTAGAAAACCGGACAGAACAGTAACGGGCAATCTGGTGGGCATGGGAGAACCTTGAGTGTGACGACAGGATTCCCATCATGATATACGTTATGGTATAACATAACAATTATGGCGCAGAATAATAATGTCCTCACGCTGCAGAAGCATGCCCCTCACGCCAGACACAAACCGGAACAGGCCATGCCCCCATGCCCTGCCCCGCTCAGGCCCGGTTACTGCGCGCTCAGATGCGTATAAAGAATGGAGCAGCCAATGCCGATCAGGGCAACACCACCCAGAATTTCCGCGTAGCGGCCAATCCACACACTGGCATGTCGGCCAATAATCACACCCAGTGTGGCCACGACAGTTGTGGTGCCCCCGATAACCAGGCAGGCCGCCAGAATGTTGACCCGCATGACCCCAAGGCTGACCCCAACAGCCGTTGCATCTATGCTGGTCGCCAGCGCGGTTGTAACCAGCCCCAGAACACCACGGTTATGACGCGATTGCCTGACGACCTGCTCGGGAGCGTCCTCATGATCGGCCTTACATGCAAGGCGGATCATATTGCCACCAATCACCAGCAACAGGCCAAACGCGATCCAGTGATCGACGGCGGCAATCCATGTACTGAGCGCAAGCCCCAGAACCCAGCCGATTACGGGTGTTATGGCTTCAAAAAAACCAAAAACGGCGCCAATGCGTACAGCATCATTCAAACGGGCGTTCTGCACGGTGGCCCCTTTGCCAACGGCTGCAGCAAAGGCATCCACTGAAAGGCTGAGACCAAGGACACCCAACGTGAAAATACCGGTCATGAGAATTCCAAGGGCCGCAAGAGACACATACAGCAGATGAAACACCCCCGGCCACATCTGGGGGTTCCACTGCCGTTGGTCTTGCCTGGCGTTTTTATGAAAAACGCTGCCTCCACCATGGCCCGAAAGCCAAGTGTGTTGATGAAGGCCCCTCATGACTGAGGGTAACTACTCCCCAAGGACGGAGCGATGCCTAGCAAGCACCGCACCGGATTGCAACCTTTTGTTTATCCGCTTTTCATCCACAGGCTTACCCACGCAAGCATCCTCAGAATCTGTGGATAACACTCTGGCCACACAGGCGGGCGGGGGCGCGCACAGCCCCTGCCCCTGCCCCTGCCCGGCCCTTGCCAAAAAACTAGCGCGCCATGCCAGAGGACATAACGCCACTGACCACCCCGGCAATAACGCCACTGGCAATGCTGGTCAGCAGGAACTGGTTGCCATACTGCATCCAGCGGTACCCCTGCGGGGGAGCATACAGCCCACGGTGGCTACGCCAGTCATTGACATACCAGCGGCTGTTCGTGGGGCCATCATAGCGCTCGCCCCGCTGCCAGCGGCGGTTCATGTCATAATGATCGGCGTCAAAGCCCGCACCGGCACGGCCGCCACGGTTGCCACCACGGCCCGGCCCACCCTGCGCAGGTGGCGGCCGTGCCGGTGC